>JAVEVM010000580.1:0-3669 GCA_034005055.1 Desulforhabdus sp.
CACTTTCAGCTATTTGAAGCAGCATCCGGTAGAATGGTTCGACTTGGAGGGAATTTCCGCCGTGGAGGCCACCGACAACCACACGGTGACCTTTTACCTGAAGAAACCTTACGCCCCCTTTCTAAATCAGGTGGCAGGAAACGTACCGATCATTCCCAGGCATGTTTGGCAGAATGTTGCAGATCCTCGAGGAACATCCAACGTTGAGTACATGGTTGGAACCGGACCCTATAGACTCATCCGCTACGATAAGGCGCAAGGCGCTTATGCTTACCAGGCAAATACGAATTTTTTCCTGGGAGCTCCGCAAATTGAAAAGATCTTCTTTGTACCCGTAGGAGACACGGTTGCGGCTTTGGAGAGGGGGGTGATAGATGAAGGGAATATTCCGGCGTCATTGCTGCACCGGTTTAAAGATCGTCGGGATTTTTTAATCGCTTCGGGTCCGTCATACTGGGTATTGACCCTTCGTTTTAACTGCGATCAGCAGCCCTTCTCCGAAAAGGCAGTGCGGCAGGCGATTGCCTGCGCCATCGACCGTAAGGCGTTGATTGAGCAGGCTGTACCGGGTGGGTTGGAGGGTGCGAAACCCGGCAGCCCGGGGTTTTTGCCTCCCGATTCGAGCTGGCATGACAGCACCGTTCAGCATCTTTACCCTCATGATCTAACCCGGGCTAGGTTGCTGCTTCAATCGATGGGCGTGGAGGATCGCAACGGCGACCGGATTTGCGAAACAGCCGACGGATCTCTTATGCAATTTACCCTCATCACCACACCTCAATATCTGCGTGAAGCGGAAGCGTTGCAGCTGATGCTGCGAAGAATCGGTTTTGCACTGCAGCCTAAAGCCATGGACGTAAGAAGTCTGGACGCTCTGGTCCGCGAAGGCCGCTTCGACCTGGCACTGGCAGGTCATGGCGGATTGGGCGCGGATCCATCAGCAATCATGGGTTTCGGTGGGATGACCAAAAGAGGACAAAGCTTCGGTGTGCCAGTCGATTTCACCTACCTCGAGCTGTCAGAACAGCTGCTAACAAGCTCCGATCGTTCACAGCGGATGGAACTTTGCCGCACCATGCAGCACATCTATGCCGACCAACTGCCGACGCTGCCGCTCTACTACCCAATATGGTTCAGTGCTCATCGTGCCGAAACGCTGCAAGGATGGTTCTATACCGCTGAAGGGGGAATCGGCATCGGTATCCCCTTACCCTATAACAAGCTCTTGTTCATACGAGGAAATCTGCCTTGAGCCGGTATTTAAAAAGACGCGCAGCCACTTATCTGCTGGTCTTGGCAGTGGCACTCTCGCTCAATTTCCTGCTGCCGCGCTCCATACCCGGAAACCCGATCGAAGAGTTGAGCAGCGGTTTGGGGAATTTGCCGGTCCTGGTCGATCCAAAAACGCTGCAGGCTCTGCAAAGTTATTACGGCCTTGACAAACCTTTGCTGCAACAATTCTGGAGCTACCTCGAGGGACTGACCCGGGGTGATCTGGGTTATTCTATCAGCTACCGGGCGCCCGTAAGCCAAGTGCTGGTCAATCGGTTTCCGTGGACCCTGCTGCTCACTGTCAGCTCCCTGCTGCTCAGCTTTTCGGCCGCATTGTTGTTGGGAAGCCGCTGGGCGGGCAGCCAGGTCGGAGAATGGAGAGTACTGCTGCCGGCAGTCCTGCTTGAGAGCGTCCCTTCGTTTGTGCTGGGCAGTCTGCTGCTCATCCTGCTTGGGGTTAAGCTTCCTCTTTTTCCTTTAAGCGGCGCCTACAGCACGCTTTCAGAAGCCACCGGGCTGCTCCGTCTGCTCGATGTTATCCACCACGCCGCAATGCCAGTACTGGTGTTGAGCACTTCCAGCTTCTTCTCGGCCTACCTGGTGGTGAGAAGCTCCGTCCTGCTGGTCAAGCACGAACCCTATGTGCTGATGGCCAAAATCAAAGGGTTGCCTGAGAAAACCATTCGTTATCACTATGTTCTGCGGACGGCGCTGCTCCCGGTGGTCACTTTTTTTGGGCTGAGACTGGCGTATTCGGCAGGAGGGGCCATACTGGTCGAAGTTGTTTTTTCCTATCCGGGGGTCGGGCGGCTGATCTATGAAGCGGTCATGAGTCATGACTACGCTCTGCTGCAGGGCGCCTTTCTCATTTTCACCGGATGGGTCGTTTTAATCAATTTCGCTACCGACTGCCTGTACTTCAGTTTGGATCCGCGCGTCAAAGAGGTCTGAGCCATTGCACAACTGGAAGCATATCTCGGCATCTGTCTGGCACCAGTCTGCCGGCCAGGTCGGTCTTTCCGGAGTTCTCCTGCTGGCCGCGCTGGCTTTTACCAGTCTCCTCTGGAGCCCCTACCCGCCGGAGGCCATATCCGGGTCTATTCTGGCTCCGCCGAGCTTGCGGCACCCGCTCGGCACCAACGGCATCGGCCAGGATGTTTTGAGTCAGCTGCTTTCCGGCTGCCGAGTCTCCCTTCTGGTAGCCCTGAGTGTCAGCCTGGGATCAGCCGCGCTGGGATTCCTGGTGGGCGCCGCTGCAGGATACTACCCAAAAAGATTGGGCGTTGCTCTCATGCGATCCGTGGATGTGCTCATGGCGATTCCGCGGCTCCCTCTGATCATTTTACTGGCTGTTTTTTTGCGGCCGCTGCTCATTAATGTCATTACCGTGTTGATCTTTCTCTCATGGCCGGGAGTGGCGCGAACCATCCGCGCACAGGTTCTCACTCTGCGCGAGCAGGACTCGATTCGTTTCGTCCGCTTCAGTGGGGGAGGATTTACGCACATTCTACGGCACCACCTGTTGCAGGAGCTGTTTCCGCTGTTGCTGGCCAAGAGCGCCATGGCCGCCAGCTATGCCATTGTTGCCGAAGCCGGGTTGAGCTTCCTCGGGCTCGGCGACCCCACGCTCAAGAGCTGGGGCATGATGATTCGGAGCGCCCTCGATTATCCCGGCCTGCTGTGGACATCGGCATGGATCTGGTGGCTGCTGCCGCCGGCGGCGATGGTGAGCCTGGCGGTATTTTCCTTTACGCTTACCGGCTACGGACTGGATGAGGCTCTGCGACACCAGGAGTCCGATTGATGCTCAATGCACAGGATCTAACTCTTCAGGTTAACAGAAAAACCATTTACCCGGTGTGGAAGGTTGATTTTGCTGTGGCCGAGCAAGAGCGGGTGGCGGTCGTGGGAGAATCGGGAGGAGGCAAAACCAGCCTTGCCTGGGGCCTCATTGGCCATCCCATACCGGGGCAACGGATCGTCGCCGGCAGCGTTCTGTTCCGCGGCACCAATCTGTTGAACCTTTCCTCAGCCGAGCGGGCCCGTTTTTATTACCGTGACATGGCATTGGTTCCGCAAAACGCTCAAAACAGCTTTCATCCGACCCAGCGAATGTGGAAATCGGCCCGCGAGATCACCTCCCGGAACAAGGCCGGAACTGACACGTTGGAGGATGTCATGGAATCCGTCGCGGCCTTCGGTCCGCCGCTGGAAATCCCCAATTCCTTATGGAATCACTACCCGCACCAATTGTCAGGCGGCCAGAAGCAACGCATGGCCGTTATCCTGGCGCTGTTGAACAGCCCGCAACTGGTGCTCCTGGATGAACCCTCCAATGCGCTGGACGAGCTCAATCGAAAGACCTTGGTGAGCTTTCTAGGCCAATGGGCGGCCGCA
>JAVEVM010000581.1:0-3669 GCA_034005055.1 Desulforhabdus sp.
AAAGCAGGAGGTTAGCCCGTGCTGATTGATTGGTTCACGGTCGCAGCGCAGATCCTGAATTTTCTGATCCTGGTCGGACTGCTGAAAAAATTCCTGTATGGACCGATCATTCGAGCCATGGATGAACGGGAGGCCAAAATTGCTGAACGGCTCGAGGAAGCGCGACGAAGGAGTGAAGCGGCACAACGGGAGGCGGATGAGTACAGCAGAAGAAATCAGGAGCTTGATGCGAAACGGGCCGAGATGCTGCAAGAAGCGAAAGCAAAGGCCGAACAGCTTCGCAAAGACTTGGTAGAGCAAGCACGCAGTGAGGTGGAGGAGAGGAAGATAGGATGGCAGGAGACCATACGCAGAGAGCAGCAGACTTTCCTCAAGGATCTGCGCAGGCAGGCTGGAGAAAAAATTCTGGCGATCTCCCGCCAGGCTCTCAAGGATCTGGCCAATCGACAAATGGAACGGCAAGTAGTGGAAGTTTTTTTGGAAGCTCTCGAGCGTACCGACTACAATGAGATGAAAGGGCTCGATTATGCCGACGGTGAAAAAGAAGCCGGCATTACCGTTTCCAGCGCTTTCAAACTGCAGGAGGATTTGCGCAACCGACTGGTGCAAAAGATTGAGCAGTGGGTCGGCGGGCCCGCGAAAGTCGAATTCGAAGAATCGAAGGAATTGCTGAGTGGCATTGAGCTTAAATCAAACGGACGAAAGATCACCTGGAACTTGAAAGATTATCTCGATTCCCTGGAGCAAAGCATGCATCAGATATTGGAGCAAGAACGGGAAAACTCAAAAGCGCAGAATACAAATCCATCATGAAAACAAGCGACGGACAGTCGTTAAGCAATGTTTTGGAGGAGACCTTTTCCGCTTTTGCCGAAGTTCTCGAAGCCAGCCATGACCGCATACACGTCGAAGAGTACGGCACGGTTAGGTTTGTAGGGCAGGGAATTGCAAGAGTCGATGGGCTGCCCGGGGTAGGTGCGGAAGAGATGGTTTTGTTCCCAGGAAATCTGGCGGGAATGGTCTTCAATGTCGACCCGGATGAGGTGGGCATCATTTTGCTGGACGAGAGCGCGCGGCTGGCGGCTGGAAACGAGGTGCGCAGAACCAGAAGGACCCTGGATGTGCCGGTTGGTTGGAGCCTGTTGGGACGAGTGGTGGACGCGATCGGACGTCCGCTGGATCATTTGAGTGCCGTCAGGGCGACGGAGCGGCGCCCGATAGAGAGGGATGCTCCGGCCATTATGGATCGATTGCCGGTAACGGTGCCTCTTCAAACCGGCATCAAGGTTTTAGATGCTCTCATTCCGATTGGACGCGGCCAGCGCGAGCTGATCCTTGGCGATCGGCAGACGGGCAAGACCGCAATCGCCTTGGACACGATCATCAACCAGGCCGATAAGGAAGTCATTTGCGTTTATTGTGCAATTGGACAGCGCGGCTCTTCGGTTGCGAAGATCATTGCGGATCTAAAGCACCATGGCGCAATGGAGTACTCGGTGGTTGTCGTGGCGGAGGGCCACGATCCGCCCGGGCTGCAGTTTGTCGCTCCTTATGCTGCGACGGCTATAGCCGAATACTTCATGGAACTGGGGCGAGATGTGCTGATTGTTTATGACGATCTGACCCGTCACGCTCGGGCTTATCGTGAGCTCTCCTTGCTGTTGCGGCGTCCTCCCGGGCGAGAGGCCTTTCCCGGAGACATTTTTTACATCCATTCGCGCCTGCTGGAGCGCTCCACGCATCTTTCCGAGGAGCTGGGGGGCGGTTCGCTTACAGCGCTTCCAATTGCCGAAACGGAAGCGCAAAATATTTCCGCCTATATCCCCACCAATCTCATATCCATAACGGACGGACAAATCTACCTGTCACCTTCTCTTTTTCGCAAAGGAATCATGCCCGCGGTCGATGTCGGAAGATCCGTTTCCAGGGTCGGAGGCAAGACTCAGCTGCCGGCTTATCGAGCGGTGGCTGGGGATCTGCGTTTGAGCTATTCGCAGTTCGAGGAATTGGAAGCGTTCGCGCGCTTCGGTACCCGTCTGGATGAAGAAACGCGCAGGACCCTGGAACGGGGCAAAAGAGTTCGAGAAGTCTTCAAGCAACCCCAATACGGGCCGCTTGCGGCAACGGAACAGATCTGCATTCTGGTTGCAGTTAACGAAGGGTTGTTTGACGATCTTGCCCTTGAGCAAATTGCCCCTGCTGAGCAGGCGATCCGCAAAGTCTGCCGGGAGCGGCTGGCGGATTTATTCGAACAAATTGATGCTGGTGAGAAAATTCAGGAAGAGCAGAGAGATCGACTGGTGTCTGTAGCTCGAGAGGCTCTCAGGAACGTGTTTGGCAATGGAAGCCATTGAAGAGCTGAGAAGAAAAATAACAAGTGCTGAAGACCTGCAGTCGATTGTTCGCACCATGAAAGCGCTTGCGGCTGTGAGTGTTCGTCAATACGAAATGGCACTGGAATCCCTGGATCATTATTATCGCACGATCTCTCGGGGTTTGCAGATTGTTGTCAAGAAAGAGCCCTCTTTGCTTTCCTACCACAGACGGCAGCAGACGGGGCGATCGCTTGCAGTCGTTTTGGGCTCGGATTACGGCATGGTCGGCCAATTCAACGATCAAATCGTCTCCTATGCCATGGCAAGGCTCGATTCCGGTGCAGAAGAATTGGAGATCTGGGCAATGGGCGAGCGGATTGTGAGTCGAATAGAGAGAAGGGGACGGAGTGCCAGAACGATCTATTCTGCGCCGAGCTCGGTGAACGGTGTGGCGTCTCTGGTCCAGCACATTCTGCTTGATATTGAAGATGCCAATGCTCGGCAGCAGATCGAAACAGTTTCCTTTTTCTATAATCGGCCGATTCCGGGAGCTACCTTCGAGTCGGCTTTTTATCACCTTTTGCCGATCGATGAGAACTGGCTCCGGAATCTTTCGCATGAGCCGTGGCCCAACCGGGCTTTGCCGACTTACACAATGGAATCAAGCAGGCTTTTTTCGGCCTTGATTCGCCAGTTCTTGTTTGTTTCCATTTACAGGGCAATCGCAGAATCTCTAGCCAGTGAGAATGCCAGCCGCCTGGCGGCCATGCAGGGCGCGGAGAAAAATATCGAAGACCGATTGGGCGAGCTCCAGTTCAAATATCATCAACAGAGGCAAAGTACCATTACCGAGGAGTTGATGGACGTGGTGTCAGGATTTGAGGCGCTAACCCAATAACGTCTATTCGTCTCACCCGGGCGAAAAGCTCACAAATGAAACTGGCAGAGGCTAGGAGCTTGTCCGAGAACTGTCATTTCGAGCCGAAGGCGAGAAATCTTGTGCTTGCAAGTGGCTGATTTTACATATTTCTCACTACGCTACGCTCCGTTCGAAATGACAAAAGAGGCATTCTCGGACAAGCTCCTGGAAGCCTCTGCCAGTATTTGCCGTTCAGTTGTGTCTTTCCTTTTTGATCTTTTCCGGCTGCGCAGCAAAAATGCTCCATCCGCCCAATACAAGCCTTTCCACAAAGCACTCATGCGCAGACGCGCCTCACCGGACGTCTCTGTTACATACGTGCCGAGCTAGCTCTGCCCTTTACCCACATCTTGTTGGGGGGCGGTACAAGAAGCCAGGCACCCCCAATGCCCCCAAACTCTGTCCCTTCATCGTGCCCAAGTCACACCCCATTCC
>JAVEVM010000582.1:0-3665 GCA_034005055.1 Desulforhabdus sp.
TGATATTGAGCTTGGGCCACAGGTCCCGAAAGAGCTGGCTGATGCGGTCTGCATAAGCTTTAGGTTCCATATCGGCGGCTTGAGCCGCCTGCACAATTTTATCGCCGTGCTCATCGGTGCCTGTTAGAAAGTATGTCTTATCCCCGAGCAATTTGTGAAATCGGTTCAACACATCAGCCACAATGGTTGTGTAGGCATGTCCGATGTGGGGCTCTGCATTGACGTAATAGATCGGCGTCGTTACGTAGAAACGTTCAGGCATGATTCCTCGCTGTATTTTCTATTCATCAGGTTTGGCTGGATCGAGCCGCTGTTCGATTTCCCTGCCTCCCTCGAGTAGAACGGTTATGGTTCGCTCCATAATGTTCTGGCGAATGACTTTGCCGCAGCCTTCAGGGGTTTCGAACTTCTTACCGATTTTTGGCATATCTTTCTTCAGCATCTTGTAAACATCGTATTCATACTGCAGGCAGCACATCAGTCTACCGCAAGCTCCTGAGATTTTGCTCGGATTCAGGCTCAGATTCTGTTCTTTGGCCATCTTGATAGAGACTGCATGGAAATTCTTGAGAAAGGTCGAGCAGCATAAAGGACGGCCGCAGCTTCCTAATCCGCCCACCATTTTTGCCTGGTTGCGTATGCCTATCTGTCGGAGCTCCACCCGACTCTTGAGTCTTCGAACCAGATCTTTCAGCAGTTCGCGGAAATCGACTCGTCCATCGGCGGTAAAGAAAAAAATGATTTTGCTGCGATCATAAAAATACTCGACATCGACCAAATTCATGGCAAGATTGTGCGCCGCAATACGTTCGAGGCAGAAAGCTTTCGCCTCTTTTTCCAATTCAAGGTTCTCACAGTTTTTTTTTATTTCATCGTTTCCGGCCAAACGCTCTATCTTTTTGATCTCAGCGGGATGCACTCTGGAATCCCGGGGAACAGGCCCTCCGGCGATCTCACCAAAGCCTACACCTTGCTCGGTGCTGACGATGACAAAATCTCCCTTCTTAATATTCAGCTCTCCCGGATCAAAGTGATAGACTTTACCTCCTTTGCGGAACCGAACCCCAACTACCTTGTCCATGCGAAATATCCTTTATAGCCAAACAGACCCCCTCCAGCGTAAGTTGTTTGTTGGCATTGCCTCGGAGGTTCTGCACAGCTTCCTCTATTTTATCGTAAAGGCTGAAGAGGTATTGCGCAGAAGCAATTTGTAATCCCTTTGGGACGTCGTCCACTTCCAGTGACGGCCTGTAATCGTTTATCAAACGAGACAGAATGATGTCTCGTAACCAAAGTTTAATACATTCAAGGTCTTGTTCCAAGTCTTCGCTCTTCTGCGCCCAGCGAGCCGTCAGGCCAAAAAACTCTATCATGGACATCTTTTCCAGAGATAGGATATTGCCCAATATCTCCCGCCACTGAAGAATGCGGTTTTCTTCCGCCAGCCAATTTGCCCTCTCAATGCTCCCTTCGGCCATCCGTGCTATTTCTTTAGCGTGATCAGGGGGAATCAAACAGGTACCGATCAAATGCTGTTCGATCAATTCGTCCGCCAGGGGCTGAAAGCGAACATGGCAGCAGCGGGATACAATGGTTGGCAACAGCATTTGCGGTTCGAGTACAAGCAGAATGAAGATATTCTGTCCGGGCGGCTCTTCCAGCATTTTCAGCAGGGCATTAGCTGATTCGTCTCTCAGTTTCTGGGCGTCCTGGATTACAATCATCCGCCACGTTCCTTCAAACGGGCGAAATCGCACCCGCTTGCGCAAATCACGAATCTGATCGAGCTTTATGAAGGCCCCATCACTTGTCACCCATGTCAGGTCCGGATGCACCCCCTGGTCAATCTTGCGACAAGACATACAATGATCACAGGCGTCCCAGTCTTCCGCCGAAGAGCAGTTCATGGCTTTGGCGAATTCGCGTGCTACGGCCGTCTTACCGATCCCTGCCATGCCGCTAAAAAGAAGCGCATGGGGGACATGGCCGACCCGCTTCAATTGGCTAAGGAAGCGCTTGGCGCGCGTTTGTCCGGGAACCTCACGTAGAGACATCTTGACCTGAATATTTGATTTTTCGATAATTGCTTTCTTGCAGCCCTTGCGTTTCGGCTTTAGCCTGGAGCTTCACTCCTTTCCGTTTTCTTTGACCAGATTTTCAATTGAATTCCTCCCGTTTCCTCATCAGCGGCCTGGATGGTGCTTCCTTCTTCAGCGAGGGGCGGGAGCCCGCGAAAGAAGAAACGCTCATACAGGGGTTGATAGGATGTCCAGGCCTCGCTCTTCCCGCCTGCCTCAAGTATCTTGCCGACACTGTTCATCTTCGCATCCACATCGTCTGCAAAGTGGAGTGCAAGGGCTTCTCTGGTCATAGGCAGACGCACTGCGCCGAACTGTGATTCACCATGATGACTGAGAATAAGATGTTTCAATAACATTGCATCTTCTGCGGGAAAGGTCTTCAAAGAACGGAGCTTTTCCTGCAAAATTTCCAAACCCAAGATCATATGGCCGAGAAGACGCCCAGAATGAGAATAATCGATATACAGATCATAGGAAAACTCGAAAACCTTCCCCACATCATGCCAGACCGCGCCGACAAGCAGCAGATCTCTGTTCAGATCCGGATAGTGCTCGCAGATCCTGGACACTAAACCAATAACGGATACGGTATGTTCGAGTAACCCGCCCAAGTAGGCGTGATGTACGGATTTAGCGGCCGGGGCCTGTTTGAAGCGCGCCATCAAATCCCGATCCGCAAGAAAGGCTTTCATCAATAGCTGAAAGTGACGGCGCTTGAGGGTAGACATCTGAGCCTTTAGAGTATCAAACAGCTGCTCTATGCTGATGGGGCAGATGGGGAGAAAGTCTGCAGGATCTATCTGCTCGCGAGAAATCGGGGATATCTCTTGAATCTGCAACTGCAGTTCGTCACGAAATTTCTCGCTTCGGCCGCGAATGAGTACCAAACTACTCACCGGCACCTGTTCCATGGTTTGTTCGGCACGCTCCCAAACACGTCCGACTATCTCACCGGTTTTGTCGACAAGTTTCAAAGTCAGGAAAGGGGTGCCGTTTCGTGCAGTACGGAGCTGTTTTTCTCCAACTACAAAATAGGTTTCAACTTCTTGGTTGGGCTCTATGTCTGTAATGAATATTTTAGCCACGATACACTTCACTTTGATAGCAGGCATCAGTGTGTTGGTCGGTTAATGCCGACGCCATACTTTCATGGCGACGAAGAAATCCCTGACCGATATTCCAGCAAGCTTGAGTTTCAAACCGTAGGAGAGAAACAGGCAAAGTTATAATCTTATCCGCAAAGCGATTCAAGTGAAACGACTTTCACAAGGACATCTTTGTTTTTCGCCTGTGATTTGATCTGCATTGCAGGTCGTCTGACCCGAACATGTTTTTCTGAATCGAGTTGACAAGGGAGACCCCAATCAGTAAGGCTCAGCCTGAAGAGCCCTCCTGGAAGGAAGGAGAAAACACGATGCCAAGAGATCAGATATTGCGGAGCACCTGTCGGCTGGTGGTCCTGCTTTTTTCAGGCCTGCTGGCAATGAACAGTGGATGGAGCTGGCAATCGGCTAGGGCTGAGAATGTCGGTCTGAAAGCAGGGCATATCGCCCTGTCGGGTGGCAGCCCCTCGGGCATTTAGAT
>JAVEVM010000583.1:0-3664 GCA_034005055.1 Desulforhabdus sp.
ACCCGCGGATGCGTTGGTCACTAAGCTTCGAGGCGTCGGATTGATCATCAAGATAGCCGACTGCCAGGCCGTGTTTCTGGTCGATCCGGTCAAGCAGGTGATTGCCAATGTGCATTGCGGATGGCGAGGAAGCGTAAACGGATTGTTGCTTAAAGTGGTGCGTCTTTTGCGGGAACGGTTTGGCTGCCGCAAGGAAGATCTTCTGGTCTCCATCAGTCCTTCTCTAGGACCGTGCTGTGCCGAATTTCGAAATTTCCGCACGGAATTGCCGCCCGCATTCCAGGAATTTCAAAACAAACCGACTTATTTTGATTTTTGGGCCATCACTCGTCGACAGTTGCAAAAAGCGGGCTTGCGCGAGACCAGCATCGAAGCGGCCGAGCGTTGCACGGTCTGCGAATCTCAGCGCTTTTTCTCTTACCGGGCGCAAGGAACGACCGGCCGCATGGCGGCCGTGATTGCCTGGATTTGATTCATTCAAGGAAGCAACTATGAGAAAGATTCAGGAAGATGCCTGGATCATGGAGCATGAAGCCCTTGCCCAGCACACTTACCGGCTCAGGCTCGAATCCAAAAAGGTTGCAGCCGTGGCGAAAGCCGGTCAATTTGTGATGCTGCGGATAAACGACGGCCTCGATCCACTGCTTCGCCGCCCTTTCTCGTTCCACAGGATTCTCCCCGAACAAGGCGTGGTCGAGATCCTCTACAGAGTTGCGGGGCGAGGCACCTGGAGGCTTTCTCAGAGCTCGATCGGGACCAGGGTCAATCTGGTCGGTCCACTCGGGAATGCTTTCAATTTACCCGATGACGGTTCGTCGCCCGTTGTGCTTATTGCAGGAGGCATCGGTGTTGCGCCTCTCTTCGCTCTCATGGACCGCCTTTTTGCCAACCTATCCGATCTCGCCATTCATCTCTTCTATGGCGCTCGCACTGCAGCAGAGCTTTTGCCGGAGCAGGTACTGGAGGATTTCAAGCTAAGGATCTATTGGAGTACGGACGACGGCACTGCTGGATATCTCGGCCGGGTGACCGATCTGTTTAATGAATCTATGGCGGAGGGCCTGCCCCGGCCTTCCATGGTATACTCTTGCGGTCCTCTGGCGATGCAGTATCACGTGTCAAAATGGGCCTCGATGCATGGAGTACCAGCCCAACTGTCGCTGGAGTCCTTCATGGCCTGCGGAGTAGGGGCCTGTTTGGGATGTGCTCTTCCGGCCGTGCGGGCAGATGACCCGGCTGCCGACCATTATGTGCATGTTTGTAAAGACGGACCGATATTTTCACCGGGATCAATACAATGGCAAAAGATTCAAATGCATCGAGCTCCCCCCCAGATCTTTCTGTTCAGTTAGGCCCGCTGAGGCTGAAGAATCCGGTTCTGACGGCTTCGGGGACGTATGGCTACGGAGAAGAATACGCAGAGTTTGTCGCCCCGGAATCGCTCGGGGGGATTGTGGTCAAGGGCATTTCGCTCCATCCACGTCCCGGCAATCCTCCACCCCGGCTGGTGGAGACGTCGGCGGGTCTGATCAATGCTATCGGCCTCGAAAACGTCGGCCTGGAGAATTTCATCAAGCACAAGCTGCCCTATTTGCGCACTCGGCAAGTGCCGGTTATCGTCAACATATTCGGCAGTGTCCTGGAAGAATATGCCGAGCTTGGCTCCCGCCTGGACAAAGTCGATGGCATAGCGGCACTGGAAATCAACATCAGCTGTCCCAATGTCAAACAAGGTGGGATGGTGTTCGGTACCGAGCCGGCCATGGCGGCATCGGTTGTGCGGGCTGTACGGCAAGCGACTTCTCTGCCGCTCATCACCAAACTGACGCCAAACGTAGGCCGCATCGGTGACATCGCCAGGGCGGTGGAAGATGCCGGCACAGACATCATTTCCTGCATCAACACGGTGGCTGCCATGGCCGTTGATGTTTTTTCCCGCCGGCCCAAATTGGCCAACATTGTCGGAGGACTGTCGGGACCGGCCATTAAACCCATTGCACTGCGCTGCACGTATGAGGTTCTGCAGTCGGTAAAATGTCCGGTAATAGGTGTCGGCGGCGTGACGAATACTCTGGACGCTCTTGAGTTTCTTCTGATCGGGGCCAAAGCGGTCCAGGTGGGTACGGCAAACTTCCTCAGCCCCACCGCGGTGCTCGAGATCATTCGAGGCATCGAGCGATTTTTGGAAGTAGAAGGGCTGGCAAGACTGGAGGATTATATCGGTACCCTCGATATCGGCTGTATTTTTCCCTTTGCCGAAGAGTCCTGCGAAGCTGTGGGACTCGCTTGATCTATTTTGTCATTTGGACAAATTCCAAGCCGGCTCGACGGCATTCTTCAAGTGCAGTGGGGTGCCCCTGAATGGCTTTTCTTTCTTCAATGCCCGGGAAGCAGAGCTCTCCTGTGTACTGCATATCCAATGCATCGAAGAAATACCTCACCGGCAAAATGGCGCATTCGAACAGGCGCTTGCCACGGGTGGCGGCGGCACTTAACAGAAAACCTTTGCGGTGCGGCTGCCTGACAGTGTATCCGCCCGTTTTTTTCCGCAGCAATTTTTTCATCAGAAGCGCCTGTGAGCGGTCTATGAGCAGTTTGAGCTGAGCGGGGACACTGTAGAAATAGATGGGCGATGCAACCGCAATAATGTCGGCCTGTTCCAACTTGGGGTAGATTTCCATCATCGCGTCCTGCTGAACGCAAAAACCGGTCTTGTCGCAGTGCCCGCATCCGATGCAGGGATAAATTTCCAGCTCGCGCACAAAAAGTCGCTCTAGATCGGCTCCCGTCGCGGCAGCACCGTCTATAAAGGCATCCAGCATCGAATCGGTGTTTCCCCCCTTGCGGGGCGATCCGTAAATACCAAGTATATGCATTGAGAATCATCCTTTCAGCAAGGTGATCAGTGGTACGAACATGATGTGCTGTACCCCAAGCAGAGCGGCTCTTTACTTTACATCCGGCAGCTTCTTTGATACTGTTTTTTGCCCTTGCGGACAATAGGTGTCGGCCAATTGGCCGGATTTCCGTGAGCTAAGGTAAACTGATTTGTACTTGAAGGAGACTTCATGGCTGATTGCATTTTCTGCAAAATTGCGCTGGGCGAGATTCCGTGCGCCAAGATTTATGAAGACGATCTGGTGCTCAGCTTTCTTGACATCAATCCCATAAATCCCGGCCACACTCTGGTTCTCCCCAAGAAGCACTATACCACTCTTCTTGAAATCGACCCGGATGTTCTAGAGGCTTGTGTTCTTGCCTCCCAGAAAATAGCCAAAGCCATCTACACGGGTGTCAAGGCGGACGGCCTGAACTTTTTGCAGAACAACTTTAGAGCGGCCGGACAACTGATTGACCACGTGCACTTCCATCTGATCCCAAGGTATGAAAACGATGGTTTTTTGACCGCATGGCCGGGAAGGCAGTATCCATCGGGCGAGATGGAAAGCACCCTGAAGAAAATCGTGGCGGAGCTCTAAGCGGGCGGAGCTGATCTTCTCGAGCTAAAAGCCGGACCTTTTTCCGGTCATGCTTTCGATCTCGATTCTTATCACCACGAGTTTGGCGATCTGGCTCTGCGCATAACTGTACTTGGCTGCTCCGTAATGAGCAACAATGATATCCAGGGCCATTTTCTTTTCTTCGCTATCCTCAACAAAAGTCG
>JAVEVM010000584.1:0-3663 GCA_034005055.1 Desulforhabdus sp.
CCTTTGATCCAGCGGGCGCTCAGGCGCAAAAGAATGTGCAGACTTGCCGATTATCTGCAAGCAAAGACCTTTTTACATCGCCTGCAAGCAGAGACGCGGGACGAAGCTATTCAAGAACTGGTCAGGGCTGTTTGTCAGTCCGCGGGTTGCGGCCGGAAGGAAATTGAGGAGCGTGTCCTGCAGAGAGAGCGAGCCATGTCGACCGGGCTCGGCAACGGAGTGGCTGTACCACATGCCCGCATTGCCGGCCTGAAAGAGCCGCTGGTTTGCGTGGGCTTGTCAAGCGAGGGGATAGACTTCAATGCTCCGGACGGCAAGCCGGCTCAAATCATTTTGCTCCTGCTAAGCTCGCTCGAGGACGATTGCGCGCAAATCGAGCTGTTAGCGGATATTTCCAGGACCTTCGCCAATCGGGAAACACGCAAGCTGGCTCTGCAGGCAGAGGGTTTTTCAGAATTCATGGCATTGATAAGATCAGGAAAAGAATTCTGAATGAAAATGTCAAAGCACTACTTTCTCCAAAATTCGGGAACGAACAGCACGATAACAGTATATATTTCGAGGCGACCGAGCAGCATGCAAAGCGTGAGCACCCACTTGGCCATGAGCGGCAGATGAGCGTAGTTTTCGGTTGGTCCGACCGTTCCGATACCCGGACCGATGTTGCCGATGCAGGCCGCCACAGCTGCGAACGACGTGACCACATCTACATTCATGGCCGCCAGGAGGAACGAGGCAAGGATGAAAAGCCCCAGATAAATGATGAAAAAGCCCCAGACGCTTTTGATTACATCATCCGCCACCGGCCTTCTGCCCAGTTTGACCGGAGTGACGGCACGGGGATGGATTAACCGCAACAGCTCTCTGTAAGCATGCTTAATGAGAAGCATGATGCGCATACACTTCATGCCGCCCCCCGTCGACCCCGCCGAGGCGCCCAAAAACATACAAAAAAGCAGTATGCTCTGGGGCAGTGCGGGCCACAGTTCATAGTCGGCGCTGGCGTAGCCGGTAGTCGTAACGATGGAGACGACCTGGAAGACCGCATAGCGAAAGGAGCCGCCCAGATCACCATAGACGCTCTTAAATACACTCAGGGTGGAGATGAGCACGAAGACCCCAACCACTCCGACAAAAAACCGGAATTCCGGATCCTTGAGCATGTGCGAGGGTCTGCCCAAGAGCGCAAGATAATGGAGGGAAAAATTGATGCCGGCGATCAGCATAAAAATCGTGATCACCGTATCGATGTAAACGCTATCGTAATAGCCGATGGAAGCATTCTTGGTGGAAAAGCCGCCGGTTGCCATGGTCCCAAAGGTATGGCACAGACTGTCGAACAGATCCATGTTGCCCAGCATGAGCAAAACCGTCTCGATGACTGTGAACAGTAAATAGACTTTCCACAAGACCATGGCCGTATCGCGGATGCGGGGCCGGAGCTTGTCCGGAATCGGACCGGGAACCTCGGCCTTGTAAAGCTGCATGCCGCCAACACCCAGAAAAGGCAGAATGGCCAGCGACAAGACAATAATGCCCATGCCTCCCAGCCAATGAGTGAGGCTGCGCCACATGAGGATTCCGCGAGGAACGACTTCGATGTTGGTGAGAACCGATGCTCCGGTGGTGCTGAATCCCGATACCGACTCAAAGAATGCGTCGACAAAGGATGGAAACGAGCCGGCGAAGTGAAACGGCAGTGCACCCACGAACCCGGCCCCAAGCCAACCCAACGCCACAATCGCCATTCCTTCGCGATGCGACATGACGTTGATCCGGTGAGCATGAAAAAGAGCGAACAAGCAAGCACCTGTAGCTATCGTCAAGAGCATGCTTTTGACGAGGGGCAGTTCGCTGCCGTCGTGGTAGCTTAGGGCAAAGATCAACGGCATGATCATGGTGAGACCGATGCAAACAATGAGTGCTCCGACAGTGCGCAGAACATAACGCCAGCGCATCAGAAATACTCCAGCTTGACCATCAGCTCCTCTTCAACCCGGGCGATGTTTTTTCGAGTAGAGAGAATGATCACGCGATCGCCCGGATGAACTATGCTTTCTCCGTTAGGGATAATGCTCTTTTCGCCTCTGAGGATGGCCAGAACGATAGCCCCCCGCGGGAAATGAAGATCCTTCAACGGCCTTTCCACAATGCCCGAGGTCTCCAAGGCAACGGCTTCCAGCACCTCCGCCTGCTCTCCTTTAAGGGAGACGGAAGACAAGACCTTGCCTTTGCGCACATGTAGGACGATGGAATTTATTGCCGAAAGTCTCGGACTGACGATCTGGCCCAGACCAATTGCTCCGATGATGGGGATATAATGAAATTTATTGATCCGGGTCATGGTCCTTTTAGCCCCGAGACTCTTTGCCAGAAGAGAGGAAAGCACGTTGGCCTCTTCGTTTCCGGTGAGGGATATGGCTACATCAATTTCTCTGATGTTTTCTTCCTCCAACAGCTCTTGATCGGTGCCGTCGCCGTGCAGAACGATGGTATGCCGAAGTCTCTCTGCAAGAGAGCCACAACGTTCTCTGTCTATTTCCACCAGACGAACATGATATTGTCGCTCTTCCAGTTCAAGAGCCAGGCGCAATCCTATGTTGCCGCCCCCGACGATCAAGATATGCCGGATCGGATCGGATCGGCTGCCAAAGATCTTCAGCACCTTTTCCAGTTGGTCGGTGCCACACACAAAGTAGAGCAGATCTCCCGCTTTGACGCGATCTTTGCCGATGGGAACAATCAGTCGCTCGTTGCGGAAAATTGCCGCAATGATGAATCTGAGCTCACCCGTCTTCTGCCGCAGATCCTGCAGACATTCTCCTACCACGGGGCTGCCGGCGGCAACCCGCAAACCAATCAGTTTGATCTTACCCTCGGCAAAATCGCTGACATGCTCTGCATCTGGCACTGTCAGTGATTTTTCAATGGTTTTTACCACTTCGACTTCGGGATTGATCACGGTGTGGATGTTCAAACTTTTTTGAACCAATTCCGGCCAGTGCTTGGTGTAATCCTCATCCCTTATGCGGGCGAACTTGACGATGCCCGGCTCGATGGCATTGGCGAAAAGACAGGCAACCAGATTAGTTTCATCACTGTCAGTGACCGCCAAAAACGTGTCGGCCCCCCGGATTCCCGATTCTTCCAGAACGCTCGGACTGCTGCCGGAGCCCTGTACGGTCTGAACGTCGAGCAGATCGGCAAATCGCTTGAGTGCCTCGGCTCGTTTATCGATAACGACGACTTCCTTATTCTCAAAAGCAAGCCGTTGAGCGATATGAAAGCCAACTTCACCCGCTCCCACAATTATGATTCGCAAATTCAACCGTCCTTTCCAAAGCAACGAAAAACCGGTTCGATCCTTTTACCGAAGCATATTATCGTATCCACGAAAACAGGCAATAGAACCTTTTAAGAAATCATTCAGTTCCCTGCCGTCAGCGGGTACAAAACAGCCGGCAATTTGTCTTGAAAGAGCCGGGAAAAAATCACGGCCTTCAGTTGACAGCTGGGGAAGATTCCAATTAAGATTAATAGTTTTTGATATACACGAAAATCTAAGGAGGACTCCTGTGAGCTACACTGTTGCACTGGGCGGTAAGGGTGGCACCGGCAAAACCACCATCGCCGGACTTTTGATCCGCTACATGATTGAAAACG
>JAVEVM010000585.1:0-3663 GCA_034005055.1 Desulforhabdus sp.
AGAAGTGCAGCGCCGAGTGAAACAAGAGCATCCAAACGTGGAGGTGATCGTTCTTACCGGCCATGGCTCCAAAGAGTTTGAGAAGCTGTGCATGGAGCTTGGGGCCTGTGCCTACCTGGAGAAGCCCGTCGACATTGAGAATCTGACCAAGACCATGAAAGAGGCTTACGACAAGTTGAAAAGAAAACGGCAGCAGCCATCTGAGTAGAGCAGAAATCAAAAGAGGTACGCAAGCAAGGCTGAGGGCTGCTGCACAAGCCCCGTTTTTAACTGAGGAACGGATTGGAGCGTTTCTCCTGACCTATAGTGGAGCGGGGAGCATGGCCGTAATTATGCCCCGGAAGCACCACCGTATCTTCAGGAAGAGTCAGTAATTTGGTTCGAATCGAGCTCAGCAATATCTGAGTGGAGCCTCCCGGTAGATCAGTGCGCCCAACCCCTCCAACAAAAAGCGTGTCGCCAGTGATCACGTAACCTGGAGCGTACAGGCAGATGCCCCCGGGTGTGTGGCCGGGGGTATGAATAACCGTCAGTTGGTGCTGTCCGAACTCTATTTTCTCCCCTTCCTGAATGGTGCGGTCTGCCGGCGGGGATGCCTCACATTGAAAAATCTGTAGAATGAAATCAGGTGGATTTGCCAGTCTTTCTGCATCTTCTTGGTGCACGATTATCTGGGCGCCGGTGTGATCTTTCAGTTCACGATTGCCCCCGGCGTGATCGGCGTGGCTGTGAGTGTTGACGATGTATTTGATCCTATTGATTCCCTTGGATTTGGAGACCTCGAGAATTCGAGTCACATCGGCAGCAGGATCGACCACAATTCCCTCGCCTGTTTCCCTGCAGCCGAGAATATAAGCGTAAACAGCAAAATTACCAACCTCCAGTTGCTCGATAAGCATCTTCTCCTCCAGAAAGAATTCCTGAAAAAATTCAGTTTTCCGACTCAACCAGCGAATACTTTGATGAGTATCGTAAATCTCATATGAACCATGTCAAGAGTATCCAACTACCTTGTCGATTGTCCAGGAATAAAGCTTCTGGAAACACAAAAGGGGACTCCTTATTGTGTTCCCGTCTGGCGGTGAGCAAAAATCGTAACCTTATGTGAAAGAATGGTACTTAGAAACAGTACTTCAACTCTCCGACCATCTTCAACCACCTGAATCCTCAATCAAAATGAGAGTGGCATGCTTATTGTTTTAATCTCGTGTGCCGGAATTCATCGAATCTTCACACTCATTTCATCTACATTGACGAGGATTAGGCAATGGCAATACCCGTTTTAAAAGAAGACCGGGAGTTGGATCATGGCGACCCTTCGCTTACTCTATGTACTGATGGCGGGCCCAATGGTGCTTGCGTGAAGACGGAAGAAATCCGAACGATCAACAAGCCTTTCGGCTACAAGAGCATGATGATCGGTCGAGACGCAGTTTCACACGACCTCCGTCTGAAGGACCTGCGAAAACACGCCTTTCTCAGTCGATCCGCGGACGAAGAAAGCATCGTCGAAACGGCTTCTCGCAAGCCGGTGTTCGGTACAGGAGTCGCGCAGTTCTTTTTGCATCCATCCAAATCCATACCCGTTGTCGAAGGAATTCGACCGGCAGTGCGGGGCAAGTTTATATTTGTAGGCGATGAGAAGTTCTACATCCGAGGCGTGACTTACGGTCCTTTTCGTCCTGATGAGGAGGGCTGCGAGTACCACAATGTGGAGACCGTTGAACGCGACTTCAAGCAGATGGCTGAGAGTAACATTAACGCGGTGCGTACGTATACGGTGCCGCCACGCTGGTTGCTCGACGTCGCACAGCGCTGCGGTTTGCGGGTGATGATAGGCCTTCCTTGGGAGGAGCATATAACCTTTCTTGACGATAGAAGGCTCGCACAAGATATCAAAAATCGAATTAGAGCCGGGGTGCGCGCCTGCGCCGGACATCCCGCTGTCCTTTGTTACACCATCGGTAATGAGATTCCCGCCTCGATTGTACGCTGGTATGGAAGCCGACGGATCGAAGCCTATCTTGAGCAGCTCTATAGAGCCGCCAAGGCTGAGGATCCGGAGGCCCTGATCACCTACGTCAACTTCCCGACCACCGAGTATTTGCAGCTGCCTTTTGTAGACTTTGTTTCGTTTAATGTGTACCTGGAAACCAGGGAAAAGCTGGAAGGTTATCTGGCTCGATTGCAGAACCTTGCCGGAGATCGTCCGCTGGTCATGGCTGAGATCGGCCTCGACAGTATGCGAAATAGCGAGGATGCTCAAGCTGCGATGCTGGATTGGCAGATTCGGTCGACCTTTGCGGCGGGTTGTGCCGGGGTATTTGTCTTTTCTTGGACGGATGAGTGGCATCGGGGTGGGTTCGATATCGATGACTGGGGCTTTGGCGTAACGGACCGCAATCGTCGACCCAAGGCATCTATGGCGACGGTGCGCAAAGCTTTTGCGGATATTCCCTTTGCGCTCGATCTGAGTTGGCCCGGCATATCAGTGGTTGTGTGCACTTATAACGGTGGTCGAACGATTCGTGACTGCCTTGATGGACTGCGAAAACTGGAATACCCCAACTTCGAAGTGGTCGTCGTCAACGATGGTTCGACCGATGGCACCGGTCGTATTGCAGAGGAATACGGCTTCAAAGTGATCACCACCGAAAATCGCGGTCTGAGCAGCGCCCGCAATACCGGTATGCGTGAGGCCAAAGGAGAAATCGTCGCCTACATCGATGATGACGCTCGTCCTGACCCTCACTGGCTGACCTATCTCGCAGCGTCTTTCTTGCACTCAAATCATGTCGGCATAGGTGGGCCGAATCTTCCGTTTCCGGACGATAATCTGGTTGCCGAATGTGTCGCCAACTCACCGGGCAACCCCATTCACGTGTTGCTTACCGACCAGGAGGCAGAGCATATTCCGGGCTGCAATATGGCATTTCGCAAAACCGCTCTTGAGGCCATTGACGGTTTTGACGAGCGGTTTCGCATTGCCGGTGACGATGTGGACCTTTGCTGGAGGTTGCAGCAGCGAGGCTGGACTTTGGGGTTTAATCCAGCTGCCATGGTATTACATCATCGACGCAACAGGGTCAAAACCTATTGGAAACAGCAGCTGAACTACGGTAAGGCGGAAGCGGATCTGGAAAAAAAGTGGCCGGAAAAATACAATGCTGTCGGTCACGTTCCCTGGGCAGGCAAGCTTTATTTCAAAGGTTTCGAACAACTGTTCGGTTCTTTCAGGGGGCGCATCTACCAGGGAACCTGGGGCAGCGCTCTGTTCCAGTCCATCTATCAGCCGGCGCCGAGTGTGCTGTGGTCGCTGCCTATGATGCCGGAATGGTATGTGATCGTCGCGGCGTTGCTGGGGGTTTCACTCTTGGGCCTCGAGTGGTCGCCATTGCTCTTTGCTGTGCCGCTGTTTGCTCTGGCGGTGATTATTCCGGTTTTGCACGCCGTCGTGAATGCAGCCAGAATCACTTTTGACGGGTCTCAACGCACACGCAGAGAAATGCTTAAATTGCGGGCACTCACGGCCGGCCTACATTTGCTTCAACCGCTCGCTCGACTGCGGGGTCGTCTCAAACTGGGCCTCACGCCTTGGCGCCGGTGTACGGTACCGGGTATTTCTTATCCTTTTCCTTTGCCTCGTACCTTCGCCTTGTGGAG
>JAVEVM010000586.1:0-3659 GCA_034005055.1 Desulforhabdus sp.
CCACCTGAGCTACGGGCGCACATCGGCTTATAGAAGGACAGTTTCTTATAACAAAGGCGGTCGCACTGTCAAGAGCTTTTTGCTGGACGACTGCGTGCAAAAGTGCGCACCTATCCATATGGTGAATGCTTGGGCGGTCAAGAATCATGCGGTTTTAGGGCAGGTAAAGACCGAGGATAAATCTAACGAAATTACCGCCATCCCTGAGCTGCAAAAGTCATCGATTTCAGAGGCTGTGTTATGACCGTTGGTGCCATTTTCGACCGGTTAAACTGCTTCGTATGCTTTTTCAAGCCTCTTCCCGGCTGGGCATGAGGGTTGCTAGGACATCCTCTTTGCCCACAATACCGACCAGCTTTCCCTTGTGCACCACCGGCAGAGTATGCAGGTTTTTTTCCACCATTAAGGTTGCGATCTCTTCCAGTCCGGTCTCCGGACCGATCACAAGGGGCTTGTCGGTCATTGCCTGGGCAACTGTAGCGGCGGCGATTTTTTCCAACTCTTTGTCGATGGCTTTTGGCGACCTGACCGGAATGAAAGTGTCAAGGAGTGTGAATACCGAGGGGAGACGTATCCTTTTCTGCAAAGTAATCAAGTCGCTCTGACAGATTATTCCCACAAGCCTCTCGTCCTCATCGACTACCGGCAAACCGTTGATATGATGGTCCAGCAATAACCTCGCGGCCCGGGTTATGTCCGTTTGCGGAGAGACGGTGATCGGGTTGGTCGTCATAATGTCTTTCGCTTTAACCATCGACTAAGCTCCTTGAAATGCGGCGTCGGCTTCGGCGAAGAACCCGATCGCGGTTGCTTGCAGCCAGTTCAGTGAGTTCTGTTCCCTCATTAAGTATAGGGCAAAGCGTAACAGGATAGAAGTCTTGTTTATCAGTAAAAGCCGGGTAGCGGATCCTTTTTCCTCTTCCGCTTGTATGCTCCCTCGCTGCAACCTCTAATTCACTGTTGAAGAAAAACCAACTAAAATTAACTTAGATTAGAGCTCAACGATTGGTGAAGAGGCGAAAGCGATGATAAGAAAATTTCGGGTCATTCAGGGAGGCAAGGGAAATAAAGGAAGCGCCACGGAGAGTACGCTTCGACTGTTTCGAGCACACTCGACCGGCAACATTACCCGCAGGGGACAGGTCTACCACGATGTCAAGTTCAACTGGTACTGTGTGGAAAGGCCTGAGCCCGTAGCTCCATGGGAAGATCTTATAGCGAATTCGAACAGATTGGAAGAGCGCCATTTGAATGCGCTCAAAAAAGACGTCAGTCGGTATTTCACCGAGGAGGAGATTGTCAGACTCGGCAATTACCTGCAAGAGAGATACGGATTGGAGTTAAGCTCGGAAGAGGTGGCACTTCCGATCAAGCGGAAGGGAGTGTTTTTCGCCGAGGGGGATGAAGTCATATACGATTTCATCGAGCTTTCCGAGCAAGAGAACTACCATTTGCCCTTCAAAGTGTGGGGATATTACACCATCACCGGTTGTCTTTCCTCACCGGATCTGAACAATGGTGTCCTGTTTCTGCAAAAGTCTTTTGAGCTATTGGGATTATCTCCGGCATGGAGCCAAGAGGAGCTGGAAAGAGTGGCGAAAACGATCTACGAACGGGACAAGCTGCTGGTAAAAAGTCAAGAAGAACTTTGAAGAGGAAATCTCAAAAAGCGCCCGCCAAAGCCGGCACACTTGTAAAACTGCCAAATTGAAGCTATAAGATGAACCCGTATTCGACTCAGAAGGCTATTCAGTGCTGTTCCGACACAGAACCAAACCTTTGGACGGCAATCGGCCGGTGCCGGCCACTTTAGCTCCCGTCCACTGAATCAGATCCGAAAGAGGGATATCATGCACAAGAAATTCATTCGGTTTTGCGCAACAGTTTGTCTGGTGACCTGTCTGCTATGGCATGCGGCCGTCGGCCTGGCGCAGCAGTCGCCCCCATTGGAAATAAACGCCGAATCGGCGGTTTTAATGGAGGTAAGCACCGGTACCATCCTGTTTGAATTCAACGCCGACAAAGTGATTGAACCCGCCTCTTTCACCAAAGTCCTCACGCTCTATTTGGTCTTCGAAAGCCTGCAAAAAAACCTCATCGGTCTGACCGACGATATTTTCATCAGTGAAAAAGCGTGGCGCACCGGGGGATCCAAGATGTTTGTAGAGGTGAACGCCAAGGTGAGTCTTGACGAGCTCATTAAAGGCATCGCGGTGGTTTCCGGCAACGACGCCTGCGTGGCTGTGGCAGAGCAGCTATACGGCAGCGTGGAGGCGTTCGTCAACGCCATGAACCGGAAAGCGCAAGAACTGGGCATGAGCAACAGCCAGTTTCAAAACCCCCACGGACTGCCCGCCGAGGGGCAGGTGACAACGGCCCGCGATATGGCCATCCTGGATGCGTCCTACTTGAAGCGCTTTCCCAATTCTTTAAAATATCACTCCATGCGTGAATATACCTATAACAACATTACTCAGCACAACCGCAACCGCCTGCTCGTTAAAGATCCGAGCGTAGACGGGCTGAAAACCGGCTACGTAGCGGCGGCGGGCTATCACCTGTCGGCCACGGGCGAACGGGAAGGCATGCGCCTTTTGGCTGTTGTTATGGGGGCCAAGACTCCCGGCATCAGGGAGCGCGAAGCGTTGAAGCTGCTCAACTACGGCTTCAGGAACTACGCCCTCATCCAGCCCTTCCCTAAGGAACAGGTGGTCAGCACCATCAAGGTCTGGAAAGGGCTCAAAGACAGCCTCGACCTTTATCTCGCGGAAGAGGCAACGCTGCTCGTAACCCAGCAGGAAAAAAACGCCGTCCGCTCGGAAATTGAAGCGCCCACTGATGTTACGGCACCTGTCAGCAATCAGCAGGCAATCGGAAAGCTGATTTTCTATGTCGGCGAGCAGCCAAAGAAGACGGTTGCCCTGGTCAGCCGCGAAGAGATCGACCGTGCCGGCTGGTTCAAGAGGTCCTGGCAGACCGTAGCTAAAATCCGCCTGCCCGATATCAGTTGGAAGTGGCTGTCAATCATATCCGCCGGGACCTTTGTTACGGCCCTGCTTTTCATGTTCATTTTGAACCGGCGCTCTTCTCGACGCTCCAGAGAATTTCGCAAATAGCCCTGAAACCTTGTTTCCATTCGCAATCTTAGGTCTTCATCGCGGTGCACACCTTGGCGCGGCGTGTGCGCCGCATGAAGTCTGCCGCATCAAAGAATTCTTGAACAAGGAAAGAGTGGCCTGCAACGATCCTATCGATCAGAGGAGCCCTTCTTTTTAGCGGAATCTCCGATTCCACACGAGGAAGACATTCAAGTATTGATCCCCAGCTTGGGGAGAACCCAGCGGTTTAAAACGATCCAGCCTGCCAAGACGACAATGAGTAGCAGCAGGGAATTCATAATTGTTTTTTGCTCCTTCCTGTACAAAGCAATGGGAACGAATAGGCCAGCGACCCGACTGCAAATGTGATGAAGAGTTTCTCCGATTGTTTCCCGGCATCCTGCCGGGCTTGATCAAGCTCAGCTGAATTTGCTCGAACCAGGTCCACAGGCGGAACTGGATAGACTCGATCCGGCGGACGGGGTTGACGTGGAAAAAGGCGAGAGGATACGCCCCAAATCTTTGCACTGGCATTTGGGACAAGAGACTGTCTGCTCATCG
>JAVEVM010000587.1:0-3655 GCA_034005055.1 Desulforhabdus sp.
CATGTCTGCACATAGAAGGCTGATTTAAGGATTGCTCCGTCAAAGAACAAATGACTTCTTCCCGCTCCGTTGAAAAGGAAACTTGACTTTCAACATAGAGGGAATGACAGGATAGAGAGCGACAGCTGACTCGGCTTCGTCCGGCCAGAGCAGAAAAGGGCCTGCATGGAGATCGACTAGGCCGCGACGAGTTGCGGAACGATTTCCCCGGCCTTGCCGACCAGGGCAAGATCGACCGCCCCGGCGAGGGGCGTGCGCTCCGGGTTGATCTCGACGACGAACGCACCGGAGTCCTTTGCCGCGAAGGGGAACGATGCTGCCGGCTGGACGACGGCGGAAGTCCCGATGACAAACATCAGGTCGCAGGAGGCGGAAAGCCGGTAGGCGCTGTCCAGGAGGCGGGGGTCCAGGCCTTCCCCGAACCAGACGACGTGGGGGCGAAGCAGGGCGCCGCACTTTCCGCAGGCCGGCGCGGTTCCCAGGTCCGGTTCCGTCTCCAGATGGACATCTCCGCAGCCCACGCAGCGGACCTTCCAGATGTTGCCGTGGATTTCGAGGACGTTTCGGCTGCCGGCCTTGAGATGAAGGCCGTCGATGTTCTGGGTGATCAGCGCAAAATCGGCCGCTCCCTTTTCCATCGCCGCCAGCGCGTGGTGGGCGGGGTTGCAGTCCACCTTGCTTATCACGAGGCGCCGCCAGTTGTAGAATTCCCACACCAGGGCCGGATTTCGTTCGAAGGCCTCCGGCGTCGCCAGGTCGGTCGCCCGGTAATTGCGCCAGAGGCCGCCCTCGCCGCGGAAGGTCGGGATGCCGCTTTCCGCCGACACGCCCGCGCCCGTGAGGACGACGATTCTTTTCGCGGCGCGAAGCTTCTCCCGCAAGGCATCGATATCGGTATGCATGTTCCCTGACTAGCCAAGATCGGCAGGCATGTCAAGCGTCGCAGTTTTTTTCTTGAACTATGCTCCTGGATGGGTTATAGACGACTCGCTTGGGCGGTTAACTCAGCGGGAGAGTGCTACCTTCACACGGTAGAAGTCACTGGTTCAATCCCAGTACCGCCTACCATGACATAGTCCGGCAACGTCCGGTGCAGTACGAAAACCCGTTGGAAACAGCGGGTTTTTTGTTGTTATCTTGTCCGACCTCGTGCCATGAATAGACCCTGACCGTGATCACGTCCTTCACCTCAGCGGCGGCCTGCAATCGAAGGAGATCGCTACCGACATCCCGTCAGCATCCTGAAATACTTCAACGCTGACTTTATCGGCTCCACCCTTTCTGGCGGGCACGGATTGGCTCTTACTTCAGGATCCTTTCTATTGGAAGCCTTCCTCGGCTGCAAACCGCACAGTTCCTTGACATGCGCAATCCAACAGGTCTTGGGCTCGAATCTGTGTCTTGCCTTTACCCATTCCTGGATTTGTCGATAGGTGGCCATGGGGGAGCACCTTGGATTCCATCTACTCGTCTCGCAAAATAGCAGCTATGTAAGGTGACAATATCATATGCGGACAGTCGGTCCACTTTGGAACCGTATACGCAGAAGCCATATATATCTCATGCCTTGGCAAATGTCTGAAGCGCTCTGTTACGGCCTTGGCCACATTCTCTCTCACTTCATACGTGTTGCCTTTCGAGTTTGTGATGAAAATTCCTTTCTTGCGTACCACCGCAGTAAATGCGGACCTTCCTGCGAGCGTCTTAAATTTCTTGCTTCCGTTAACGATTGTTCGCAGTCGGCTCATGGCATCCATTGGAATCACCTCTAGTTCGTGTCCGATATCCGTTTCTTGATTTCCTCTACGGAATAGTTGCTCCTTGCCGGGAATCTGAAGACGGGAATTCCAGCCGTGGTGAGAATCCGGTCGACAAGCACATCCCGGTTTTGCCGGTCCTGTCTCTGGTGGCTCTTGTCATCCAATTCGACCACGAACCGGATGGTCATATCCCTCGGGTCGCAGGCCACGAAATCGACGTGCTTGCCCTGAATTGGATTAAACGCCTTCTGCCAGGTGCTGCGATTCCTTGCCTCCTTGATCTTGAGGATATCCGCGAGGCGCACCTTCGGTGTAAGCCGGTACTGACCGCCAATTGCCGCTTCCAGAGCCTCGAAGAAAGACCTCTCTCCGGGGGAGAGCAGTGACGGCTCCTTTTCGTACCGGTGGGGCTCAGGTTGCGGTCGGGATTCGGGTCTGCTGCGAATCCTGCCCGTCTTACGGAAGAGCCGCTTCAACATGGCAATTCCTATCATTACTGCGCAAAGCAGCAGCGTAAAACCCACTATGCGGTTTATTGCCGGTGCCAGGTCTGTCATCGCGACTCCCGTTCGGCTCCGTGTGCCTCCACCAGCTCCACCATCCTCCTGAAACACCCGATGTCTTTCAGGCACTCTTCGTACTGCTGCGGCGACATCATGTCCCTGTTCAGGCGATGGTGGTTCCGAGCATGGTATTTCCTCACAGGCTTTAGTTTTGGTGAAGCAGCTTGATCGATATTCACTATTCTTTAAGGCAGCAACTGACTTAACTAATAACAAGATTCCTGGTCTTCCATTGTTCAATTACATAGTCTTGAAAACCGTCGACTGGTTTTGCGCCGCAAATGCCTGCTAGCTGTTCACCCGTCTTTGTCAAAATGACTTGGCCAAGAGGTAGCTCGTTGTCTGCTTCATTGTTAAACTCAATATGCAGAATAGACCCATGGTATTGAACTGTTATGCGCTTGGGAAGCTTCGTATCTAGGAAGCCTGCGATGTGTTCATGGCTAACGAGGCCAATATCGTCCAGATGATTCAGACAATCGAAGTTAATGCCTCGATCATCGTACATAGCATTGTCGGCATCAAATATCAGGAGCCTGATATTACCAGCTATCAGCCACCCGAATCCACAAAGGGAGGTAAATAAATTCGCGTCTGCCTTGTCGAGGGAAGCGAGGAAATTCACTGTACGCTTTGAATATGACCCAGGAGAATTGGCCTCGCCTGCCAAGACGCGCGCCCACAGCTCCTGCATGTCCGTATCGGAGATGATCCTTGATTTATCAAAGTAATTGGTGACCCAGTCGTCCTCCATCTTACTGGGATCGGACCCGTCTTCGAGTTGGGGTAATGCTCTTCTTGTTATTGATTCCATGTTTTCTTGACGCTTTGCCTCTTCTTCGACAAAGCGATGCATTGCCCGCCGGTGCAAATCTGTAATTTCGATTTCAGCCTTCGCCCTAATTAGGCTTGCTTCGGCTTGGGCCTTTGCCACTCGTTTTATCTGCCATGGTTCAAATATTCCACCAATAGCAGAAGACACCTTCTTGATTAAAGTGTCGGCAGGCTTCGAAAGTTCACGAAGGTTTACAACCGATATGGATTTATCGTCCGGCATTCCGTATCCTCACAGAATAGCGAATTGATATCCCCGTCCCATATTCACCACCTACTTGAAGGAGTAGACTCTCATCTGATACGTGTCAGCCGCCCTGATCGATGTGCCGGTTAGGTCAGGCATTGATTACTCGACGATTCGATAGTCGTTAGTGAAAGACATTACGGGTTCTGCAAATAGATAAGGACTTCGCGAGCTATCAAATAGGCCGTCGTATTATATAGTCTAATGTCTCTCAGGGTTGGTGCCGACATGTAGCCGTGATGGGTAATGTC
>JAVEVM010000588.1:0-3652 GCA_034005055.1 Desulforhabdus sp.
GGCCGCATACGGTGAGTGCATTGCGCAGCTTATGCCTAAGAGCATTCCGTAAAAGTAGCTTCAGGAGCATTGGCCAGGATCCCTTTGTCCAGGTACTTCATCAAATTCGCCTTACGGGCGGCCCGCGGGTCGTGAGTCACCATGATGATGGTTTTCCCAAGGTCCAAGCTCAAACGTTCCATCAATTGCAGCACCTCTTCGGCTGAAACCCTGTCGAGATCACCTGTGGGCTCGTCGGCCACCAGAATAGTCGGATCGGTCACCACCGCTCGAGCGATCGCGACGCGCTGCTGCTGCCCTCCTGAAAGCTGCCGCGGATAATGATCCATCCGATCATGCAGTTTAACCAACTCGAGAGCGGTGCTCACGTGCTCTCGCCGCTGTTTTTTGGAAAGCTTGGTCAAAATAAGCGGCAGTTCAACGTTCTCGAACGCCGTTAGAACTGGAATTAGGTTGTAGAACTGGAAGATAAAGCCCACATTCCTTGCTCGCCATTCGGCAAGCTCGCTTTCGCCAAGAGTGGTGATATCAACACCGCCTATCCTTATGACTCCGTGGTCAGCCTGATCCAAACCGGCGATGAGATTAAGCAAAGTGCTCTTTCCCGAACCCGAGGGACCCATAAGGGCCAGGAACGTGCCTTCCTCTATATTGAGCGAAATATGCTCCAGCACCGGTAAAATCTGTCCCCCACGCCGGTAGGATTTACTCAGGTCATTGATTTCGACGATTATGTTGTTGGGCTCGGTCATTCGTTGTTCGTTCGATGTTGCTTGGTGTTCTCTGCCGTTCCGCGCTATTCCGGTACGGTGACTTTGCTTCCATCCTCTACTTTGTCGGGAGTCACAATCACTTTTTCCCCGACTTCGAGACCTTCGTGCACACTGACCATTTCACCGTATTCTTCTTCCAATTGAACATTCACCTGAGCAGCCCTGCCCTCTCGAACCGCATAGACAACGCTGCGATCATCCCTCCTGACCACCGCTAGAGATGGAATTGCAGTGAAAGGCTCTTGCTTTTCAGGGACTTTCTGTGTGAGGAAAGCAACCTTGGCACTCATTTCGGGCAGAATTCGCGGGTCTTTACTCATGAATGCGACTTTCACCATGACGGTCGCCTTGCTGCGGTCGGCCGTCGGCACGATCATGTGCACTACGCCACGAAACCGGCTGTCCGGCAGAGCATCGAGCTGAATTTCACAGGGCTGTCCGACCTTCACCTTTTCTATGTTGGACTCGGAGACATCGGCCTCAACCTTCAAAGAATCGAGATCCGCAATTGTCACGACGGCAGCCTTTGCATTTGCCGCCGCTCCGAGTGGCGTTACGATATCGCCGACATCGGCGTCCTTGGTCAGTACCACAGCGTCAAAAGGGGCCTGAATTTCTGCATACGAGACTAGGGCCTGCGCTTCTCTCAAAGCGGACTCCCTTGCCTCAAGCTGCGCCTGCCTGGCGGCGACGGTTTCCTCGGACCTCCTGTATCTCGCCTCTGCTTCGGCATATTCGAGCTCCGACACATATCCTCGATGGACCACCTGCTTTTTGCGTTGATATGCTAATAGAGCAACCCGCAGTTCGGCCCTGGCTTCCTGCAAACTGTATTTGGCTGCCTCCAACTCCGCTTTTGCCCTGTCTCTTGCCGCTTCAGCATCAAGATTCTCCAGGCGGGCTATCACTTGCCCTTCCTTTACCCGGCTGCCCTCCTCGACACCGAGGTAAACCAGCTGACTGGTAATCTTGGACGCTACGGCAGCTTTGCGCTGGGCTACAACATAGCCGCTGGCATTTAATAAAGTAAACATTTGCGAGGGGTAATACTTCTGAACAACCGCAACCTGTACCTCGACGGAAGGAGTGAGAAAACCTGCCTGGTAGAGCGAACCAACGGTTATCAGGAGAGCAAACAGCATCAACAGGAGCCCGTATCGTTTGACCTTCTTTCGATGCGAGGGCATGCTCGTTTTTTCGATGCGTAACTTTGACAGGCCTTCATCCGCCACAGCGGGTCTCCTTTTATTCAACCGGGGACAACAAATTCAGCCATAGCTGTTTTTTGCTTTAACAGCCTTCTATTGGTCGGCATTTATAATAACTCGTTGGCTTCTGCAAAGAAAAATCGAGCGAGCCGGTACACAAGTCTGCGTTCCATAGACAATAACCATGCGGTTATTAAATTTCAGGAAAAGCAGCTAGAAAGGAAAACCATCATGAATGATCAGTCACCGATCCTCGAAACTTCGGGCTATTATTGGAGAACTTGCACTCTCCATGCCGCCGTAAAGCTGGAAATCTTCACCGTTATCGGAACAGCTGGGCTCACCGGCTCGGATGTGGCCGAAAAAATCGGAGGCGACGAGCGGGCCACAACCATGCTGCTCGACGCACTTGTGGCGATGAATCTGCTGGAGAAAAAACACAACCGGTATGGCAACGGAGCGGCAAGTCGCAAGTATCTCTGCAAAGATTCGCCCCACTACGTGGGACACATCATCATGCACCACCACCATCTGATGGAATCATGGCACCAGCTGGACCGTGCCATCTTGACCGGCAAACCGGTACGGGCCCGAGCTTCTGTCAGCAGTGAAGAATGGAGGGAAAGCTTCTTAATGGGCATGTTCAACCTTGCCATGAATTTAGCTCCGAAAGTCGCGGCCAAGGTCGATCTTTCCAGCCGAAGCCACTTGCTCGATCTTGGGGGAGGCCCGGGCACTTACGCCATTCATTTCTGCAAGGCAAATCCTAACCTGAAGGCCACGGTGTACGATCTGGCAACGACCCGACCCTTCGCAGAAGAAACCATCGCCAAATTCGGCATGAGCGATCGCATCCGCTTCCTGGAAGGCAATTATCTCGAACTGGATATTTCCGGAAGCTACGATGTCGCCTGGCTGTCTCAGATCCTCCATGGCGAAGGCCCCGAGGAATGCCGGCGCATCATCAATAAGGCAGTGGCCGCTCTGAAGCCGGGCGGATTGATCATGGTGCATGAATTCATCTTGAACGATTCAATGGACGGACCTCTTTTTCCGGCTCTCTTTTCCCTCAACATGCTGTTGGGTACGGCCACGGGGCAGAGCTACTCGGAAAGGCAAATCACAGAGATGCTGACGGAGGCGGGAGTTAAAGAAGCCCATCGACTTGAGTTTAGGGGTCCTAATGATTCCGGCATCATCGCGGGGACGGTTTGACACAAGCATTCCATTGAAACGGCCCCTTCTTTCATGTATACATCTGGCGTAACTGTTCGGCTGCCAGGTGTTGACGAGGCAATTTCGTGCCCATGTGCGTGCTCGTGCCCCATTTCGGGCACGGGCACGCACATGGGCACGGGAGAAATCGATGAACCCGGTTACCGTCTGGCTTGGTACATATCGCCCAATTTCGGGAGGAGCCTATGGCGATTCAGGAACAGCTGGAAATTTTGGACGGCGGTATTGAAGCCTGGAATAGCTGGAGAACGGCGCACCCCGATGTTCAGATCGATTTGACCGGTGCGGACCTGAGAAATCTTGATCTTAGCGGAGTAGATCTTGCCCGGGCGCGGCTTGAAGGTGCCAACTTCGCCAACAGCGATCTGCAGAGAGCGAGCCTTGCCTCCGCAAATCTTAGCAGTGCTTGTCTGGCTTTTGCAGACCTCGAAAGCG
>JAVEVM010000589.1:0-3645 GCA_034005055.1 Desulforhabdus sp.
ATCTGCTGCCAGGTCGACAGATTCAGTGTGTAGAAGATAAGACCGTCGCTGGTGACGCCCGCTATATCGTCTCTGCCGTCCCCATTCAAGTCTCCGACCGCCAGTCGGCTCAAAACACCTGGAAGGTGCTGCCAGGTAGCCAAATCCAGCGAATAGAAGATCTCTCCGGTCATCGTGAGCCCTATCAAATCATCGGAACCGTTTCCATCCAAATCACCGCTCAGCAGGCGCTGGGAAAAATCGCCGCCACTGGAAGATAGAACCTGACCTCTGATCTCGCCGTTGGGGAACGCGCTGGTGTGCACGTTGAAGTACCACAGGCCGCCCAGAAGCTGGCTCTCCTGCGCGTCCGTCAGGATTGCGGAACCGAGCATCGGGCTGTTGAGCCCGCTGATCGGTCCAACGTCCACCTGAATGCCTGCATTCGCTCCGATACCTGCAGGGCCGTGGAAATGAGCACCGATAGCGGGACCTGTAAGACCGTCAAATACGACCAGCCAATCGAGTTGATTGGTCGCATCGTTATAAAACATACTCCCTTTCCCGCTGCCGGATGTCACAACCGGAGGTACCTCTTGAGCACCCTCAAGGGTGGCGTTAAAAGAAATTACAGCGGCACCGGCATGTGAGGTAACAATCACCATCAGCACCGCGCACAGCGCAACCAGAGCCGCATATATGCTGAAACTCTCACTGTTCGACTCCATGATTATCCTCCATCCTTTCGGCTTGGTCGGAGGGCCTCGCAGCTAAACGGGAATCCCGCAGACCCCGTTGCCAAGCTCTTAAGTAGCATCGTTAGCGGTCTTCCGCTCGATTCTTATTGTGAGAATAATCATCTGCAATTGGGCGCACCATCGGGTATAAGATATAATTTTATGAAATCAGACTGGCAAAAAGCCAATGGCTTATGCAACAATTATATTCTTGAGGGTGGCGGCGTTTCGATTGAACCGGATGGAGTTTCGCATGAAAGCTTTACTCGCTGTTTTGCTGCTCGTTCTGCTAATGGGCTGTGCCTCCGATAACGGCAAAGGGACGGATCCGCAGGTGAGGTTTGGAGGGAGCATGACTACAAAGATAAGGTCCACTCACGGCATGTGAGGGAGACCGGGCAACAGCTCGTCCGCACTCTTTTTCATCAGGTGGATCGGTACGGTCTTGAACCGGCCAAAAGTCACATCGGCAGTATAAATTAGGAGGAATTGACTTTGAACTGCAAAGAATTTCTGAGAGAATAAGGCCTCTATTTTTCGGCAAATAGGGTCCGGCGAAAATCTTCAACATTTGACATTTGCGTTTTGTCTGGAGGCTTGAGTCTGTGGGAGAGAGTATCAATTTGAGGGCGTTTCTCATCCTATTCTTACTTGCAGCTATTTCGTTTTCTCCGGGCTGCTCCACCCACCGGGCTGATGTGGAGCAACAGCCTTCGGCTCTTCCCGAGGCCCTTATAGAAGAAGAGGCTCCTCAAGAGCCGGACATTGCTCAGGTGAGACCGGGAATATCCATTAATCTGGCAGCCTATGTTCCGACTCCGCAACGGGCTGAGCTTTGTGGAGAGGCTGCCCCGCTGCACAACCAGGAAGTCTGGGAGCGCTTTGATAAGGAATTCACCATTGTTGTCTATAACAATGCTCAGATCTATCTTTGGCTGCAGCGAATGCAGCGACAATTTCCTTTGATCGAGCAACGGCTGCAGTCGCTCTCTTTACCTGACGATTTGAAGTATTTCATTGTCGAAGAAACCGATCTGCTGCCGAATGTTTGGTTGAAAAAAGCCAGTACCAACCGCTTGCTGGGGTCGAACTTCGCAAGGTACGACGAGCAGGGCGTCTTCGGGGAAGCGCTGAATACGTTGCTCTTCAGAGTGCAGGACCTGCATGCCAAGTTTAACAACTGGACCTTGGCCCTGGCCGCTTTTTATTGCGGTGAAAGCCGCATGCGAGAATTGATCCTCACCCAAAAAATCAGTGATCCCTATCAACTGCACCTGCCGCCGATAACGGAGGGGAGATTATATCGCACGTTGGCGATCAAAGCTGTTTTGAACAATCCAGAGAGATACGGGTACAGTCTCCAACACCGCGCCGGCAACTGATCTGCCTGAACCGCACAATTTCTCTCCGACATGATTCGGGCCTTAATTTCTTCATCGGTAATATTGCGGCGCGCCAGGGCGAGAGCGTAGGCGAAATCGGTAGCCGACTCATCCTTGCGCTCAAAGTCTGCGGGTAACAAAGATCATGATGGCGCAGGTCCCCACAAGGGCTTGACGGGAAAGAGGGATTGTGGCTTCGGATCTAAAGATACTCGCTGAAACACGGGTCGCTGATGCGATGGCACTTCTACAGGCTGGGCGCTGGGCAGCGGCGTACTATCTGCTTGGCTACGCTATCGAATGCGGCCTCGTTTTACCCCCGTTCCCACACTTCTGCATGGGAACGAGGTAGATCATAATGAATCAAGAGCCGACTTGACCATCATCCCAAATTTCCTTTCGTTGAAGAGCCGAATCTGCTATGGTCGCTTTACGGTAAAATCACACCTACGATACTCAATCAACATAAAGAAGGTTGACTGCCAATGTCCAGGATGGAACCTCCTTTCCCGGCATGAAGTCGGCTCCACAAACGAAAAAAGCCCGGCAAGGATCAGTGCTCTTCCGAGCAGCTGAAGCCTTCCTGGCTTCATCATTTGATAGCGGCGTCCCGCAGTTGACGCACGCCCGATTCATGGTTCCGTCTAATACCTCAGCAGGGCTCGTCTCTACCAACCAGGAAACGCTGTCTCCCCCAACCCTTTCAAGGACCCAAAACAGCAAAGGCCATGACAGCCTATAACGCTTCTGCATTTCAAGCCTTCATGGCCTTAAATGTTTTCCTGCTTTTAGGAAAAAATCGATCGGGTACCCGCCTTCTGCCGAGCAGCCTTTCAATACTCAAGCGCCCTTCTACTGCCGCCATATCTCAATGTCGACAAATTTTGAGTTGAGGTTGTCACATCTTCGTCCCTTCAGGATGTTGGTTCTTCTTATTAACATTGCCCATCTGCGGCAATCGTGCTAGGTTATATTTATAACGTCGGCATGAAGCCGACAGGACATTCGTCGCCTGGAAATCTGCAGTGAGATAAGCGCACTGCCCTTTTCGACCACTCCAGCAACCGGCATCAAACAGTGCAGTGTAAGCCGGTAGCTTGTGAGGCCACCGAAGGCCGCAAAACCAGGCAGGCGTCTAGTTCAGCCGTTTTAGCAACATTGGTTTGATCCTATCAGTGGTGGCCACGAAGGCCCTGAAGCTCGCTTGGCGAGCGGCAGGGCCTTTTTTGCTTTTGAATCGCAAACTCAAAGGGAGCCTGACAGATCATGGTTAGACGGTCGTTGGCGGTGATTTTGACGATTCTGCTGGGCTGTTCGCTCTCTGCCTGCAACAAGGTGGAAGAAAGCTCCTCTGCAGCCGAGGTCCGAACAGCGCAAATACAATCCAAGGAGCTGCACCTGCCCGGCGGCGACTGGGGACTTCCAACGCCTTTCACCTTCTATCCCAGGGGGCCGGGCTACATCCATCTAAGCTTCATTTACGACACCCTTGTCTGGAAAGATGAAAAGGGCATCATTCCATGGCTCGCAGCAAGCTGGGAGTGCAG
>JAVEVM010000590.1:0-3639 GCA_034005055.1 Desulforhabdus sp.
TTCGCACGAAGCATCATCCACTTTCCCCGCAGGGAATCCTCCATGAAAACCGGCAGACCGCATTTCGTAAGCTCATCCCGGAGTGTTTCACTTCTGGTAAGGTAGATGGCCTTCCCATTGGCCAGGGGGTGGCGGCAGAGGTGCAGGTTCAGATACTTAACATTGTCGTAGAAACGATGAGGGGTCTGCTCAACGAACAAAACGAGATTCGTTTTGGGAATGACCAATGAGAGCGGAGCAAGCAGCACCCACCCGAGGAAGCTGGACAGGAGCAGTTTCAAAAACGTGATCGTTTTCTTAGCTAGTCTGGTAATCACGCCTGGCCTCTTGCCTGGTATCGAACACCTCAATCAACAAACGAGGGTTTTCCCCGCAATGCAGGATCCCGTACAGTGCTTCCACGATGGGGCACCGGAGTCCCATCGACTGGGCCAACTGATAGGCCGATTTGGTGGTCTCAACCCCTTCAGCCACACGGCCGCTGAGGGAATGAGCCGCTTCCTCGATCGAGAGTCCCTTGCCGACACCCTCGCCAAAGCGGCGATTCCGGCTTTCCGGGCTGAAGCACGTCGTCAGTAGGTCTCCCAGCCCTGCCAGCCCGTAGAGGGTGCGGGGGCTGGCCCCCAGCTTCTCCGCGATCATCGCCATTTCGGCGAACCCTTGGCACACGGTTACCGATCGCGTGTTGACACCAAAACCCAGCCCGTCGCCGATGCCCGCGCCCAACGCGATGACGTTCTTCAGGGCTCCGCCCAGTTCCACACCAATGAGGTCGGCATTGCACTCCAGATGGAAGTTTGGGGTTGTGAACAGTGTGGCGAGTTCTTCCAGGCACTTGTGATCGGACGCCGATATCACCGCTTTGCCCGGGTGATTACGAGCCACTTCGGAGGCGATGTTGGGGCCTGAAAGACAGGCGACCCGGTGACTCCCTCCCAACTCTTCGCGTATGATCTCGGAGGCGCGCCGGTGGGTGGAGCTTTCTATCCCCTTACCGAGATTGAGCAGTGTGGCGTCGGGGTGCACACACCCCTGGAACTTCCTCAGGTTATGTCGCAGGTATTGAATGGGTATGCCCAGAATCACCAGCCGGGCATCGGCAAGAAGTTCCCGGCTGTCGGGAATTGGACGCAAATTGTCGGAGAGCTTTATGCCGGGCAAGTAAGTGTCATTGAACCGGTTATCAGCGATGTCCTGCATCACGTGGCTTTCCTTGGCCCAAAGTCCGACGGTCAAGCCATTGCTCGCGAGCAGATTACCAATGGTGGTACCCCAAGCGCCCGCGCCAATCAGGGCGATGCCTGAAGCTGCGTAATCAACCATTACCTAAAGCCTTGCCGTTGGAGAGTCCGCAGGACTCCCTCAGGAAGCTGTTGAGGCTTTTCAGAATTGCCTTCGGCGGCTGGGCGACCGTCTCCAGGGTCGGCCTGTCGGTTTCCCCGGAGAGGACACACGCAAAATCGCAGCCCGAGCGGTGCGCCAGCAGGCCGTCGGTGTAGACCCTGTCTCCAATTAGGAGCGTTTCCTCTGGTGTGATGCCGTATCGCTCCAGGGCGTCCTTAATCACGCTGGGGTCCGGCTTTCCAAAGACCACATCGGGCCTCCGGCCTGTGGCCGCCTCAAACAGCGCGATAATACAGCCAATGTCTGGAATTGGCCCCTTCTCCGTCGGGCAGACGATATCGCAGTGGGACGCCAGGTAGGGCATTCCGGGCTGTTGAAGCAGCAGGCACGCAATCTTGAGTTTCTCATATGTGAGTTCGGTGTCGTAGCCAAGGACAACGGCTTGGGCTCCCTCTTCAACGCATTCAATCCCTTTCGAATGCAGTTCGTTGACGAAATCCCGCGTTCCCACGGCAAACACTTTCCGGATATTTTGAGTCAGAAGGTTGGTGATCAAGGAGTCGGTCGAAAGGATGATCTCATCCGCTACGGCGCTTATTCCCATGTGCTGGAGCTTCGTCCGGTAGTGATCTTTGCCGTGCGAGGAGTTGTTCGAGATAAAGAAGTGGCGAATATCCTTCTCGTGCAGGTAGGAGACGAATTCCTTAGCGCCGGGGATGGGGGTGTTCCCCAAATAGACTGTCCCGTCCAGATCGATGAAGATCGCCCGGTAACTTTCCAGTGAATAATCCAAGGCGGAGAACTTCTCATCCGCCTCGGCCAGATCCTCAAAGTTGTCCACCTCTACCCATGCGCCGCCATCGACGTCCACAGGTCGAAGGGATACTTTTCCGCTCGTGAGGATGTTGCGTAGCGCCACTTCTGTCCATTGGTTGCGATCCTTGACGCCTTCAATGATGTTTCGTATCTCGGCAAATAGGATCGTCGATGATTGGGCCGAGAAGCTGTACAAATCAATGGATGTCCCGTAAGAGACTTCTTCCTTCAGGCATTTTGAAATGTCTCTGATGAATCCGTCCTGATCTACTTGGATCTTCATTGACTCCAGGTTGTGGTTGCCCTTTTCCGCCACGATGAAATCGGTATGCCCCGAGCTGCGGGCATTCACGATTACGTCGTCGCGTATAGCCACATCACCATTAAGGAGGAGGAAGTGCCTGCCTTCCATCTTCTCGCGGGTGAGGTAAAGAGAGTACATATTGTTGGTTTCGCGGAACTCGACGTTGTCGATGACCGTGACGCGCGGTTCAGAAATGGTCCGGCAGTACTCGATAACGTCTTGTGCGCAGTGGCCCGCGACGATCGTGACCTCGGCTATACCGGCCTTCTTGAGCGCAGCCAACTGCCGCCCCAAGATTGGGATCCCGGCCACGCTGACCAGGCATTTGGCTCTGGATTCCGTCAAGGGCAAGAGCCGTGAGCCGACTCCGGCCGCAAGAATTACTGCTAATGAGTTTTCGTCCTGCATAACCCTGCCCATTCTTAAGAAATACTATTGAGGAACCTGTATTCCGTCAGCACCCCGAAGACCTGCATAGCAATTCGTCCTTATCCTAGTCGCGGGAAGTCCTGCCCCCAAGAAATGCGCCCCCAGAGACGAAGGGAAATCGCGCAGCAGATTTCAAAGTCGAGTCCGACTTGACAAGCTTGATTGAACTTCTCGGAGCCCCGACGCACATCGATCGAACTCTGCCGGTCTGCTCCACTACGAAGACGCACCCAATGGGAAGCTAGCTGGAAGCGCCAACCGAGGTTGGCGCTTCCAGACGGTATTATTCTTCCCCCAAGTCTACTTGCCAGCCGTGCGAGATGGGATTGCCATAAACTTGCGGCTTGTCTGGGAACCACTGGTAGAACTGCGAGCCGATGTCGTACGGGACGGACTTCAGGTTCACGTCCATCGTGAGAACCTGATGTTCACCCTGTTTCCAGTCGGAGATCTTGGAGCGGTCCGGACGGATATTGAGGTACATAAGACCATCTTCCCGATAAGGCGCGTCTTTGGGCAGTTCGCCGATATGTGACTTGTCAACCTTGAACCTGACCTTAAATATCCAGTCGGCGTTGATGTCGTTTTTCACAATGAAGTACCAGCGCAGCTTGTGTTTTTCCTCTTTAACCTTTTCGAAGCTGAACGCGACGAGATCCAAGGCGTCCGCAATGATTGGCTGGGCTTCTTGTTGCGCAATCAATTCATCACGGTTCTTGATGAGGGCGTCAATGCCCCCTTCCGGT
>JAVEVM010000591.1:0-3638 GCA_034005055.1 Desulforhabdus sp.
GGCTGCCGAAAGCGAAGAACAGGAGTTCACCCCTGAGGCTTTTTCGAAGCTTTACCAACGATCCGTTTACCAATCCATGCGGAACACCACTCGACGGGCAATGCAGGATCTGAGAAAAACAATCGAATCGTTGCCCGATCATGTCAAGCAGGACGCCAAATTCATACTTGATTCGGAGCGCAAAATCCTGAGCCTGTTGAGACGTATTACCGAAAATAAAATCGATGCGGTAAAAATTCGCATTCATGGAGACTATCATCTGGGCCAGGTGCTCTACACGGGCAACGATTTTATGATCATTGATTTCGAGGGGGAGCCAGCCAGGCCATTGACTGAGCGCCGGATCAAAAGATCGCCATTAAGAGACGTTACCGGAATGATCCGCTCCTTTCACTATGTCATCTGCAACGCGTTTCTGAATCAAACGGCGGTTCGCAAAGAAGACGCACAGATTCTGGAACCGTGGATAGAACCATGGTATTTGTGTGTAAGCAGGACCTTCTGGTCCGGCTACCTCGAAACCGTTAAAGAAGCTGCTTTCATTCCCCAGGATTGTGAGGCGTTGGACCTGTTACTGCATTGCTTTCTTTTGGAAAAGGCAGTGTATGAACTGGGTTACGAGCTCAACAATCGTCCGGAATGGGTTTCGATCTCCATCAAAGGGATAAAGCAAATTCTGGCATGATGAGCAACCCGGCAGATCCAATCCGCTGCTCCGGGACTGTGCCAATTCAGGCGAAGGCCGAATCGGAATCAACACGCTTGGGCAGATCCTCAGCAAAGACGGTAGGACTGACTGCGAATCAACAAATATAACTTGCTGCTCGAGAGCCTATATGCGATAGAACTTAAGCGAATCTTCATCTTGTATATTCAGTTTGGCGATTAGAGCGTGGAGGGGATTATGAAAAAGCTTTTGGCGTTTGTGCTGCTATTGCACTGCTGCTGTGCCGGTAGCCAGCCGATCTGGGCAGAATCGATCAAAATCGGAGTGATCGGACCGATATCCGGACCGCTGGCCAATGAAGGGGAGCAGATGAGGCTGGTTGTCCAGCTCCTCGCGGATGACCTGAATTCCGGTAAAGGTCTGCTTGGCAACAAAGTGGAGATCATAACCGTCGATGACCAAGGAACCACACAGAGCGGCGTTGCCGCAGCACAAGAGCTAATCGAGCAAAAGGTAGTCGCTGTAATTGGCAGTTATCCTTCATCAGTTACAGCCGCCGTCCAGGGGATTTTCGGCGATGCGAAGATCATCCAGATCACCAATGCATCGACTGCCGTGCCATTATCAGAAACAGGCATCAAAACATTCTTCCGTATCTGCCCGCGTGATGACGACCAGGCCGAAGCAGCCGTCGGGCTCATAACCGAACAGGGCTACAAGAAAGTGGCCATCTTGCGCGACAGCAGTCTCTACTCCAAGGATCTGGCCGATAATACCCGGTCGCGACTGACCGAAAGAAAGATCGCCATATCCTTTGACGACGTTCTGCCTGACAACCATGGTGATTACAAAGCAATACTAGCTCGAATACAGAAAACCAATCCGGATGTGGTCTTCTTCACCGGATACTATCCTGAAGCCGCAGGATTGCTCCGTCAGAAAAGAGAGATGCGATGGGATGTTCCGTTTATTGGCGGTGACGCTTGTGATCATCCGGATCTGGTCGATATGGCCGGGAAGAAGGCGGTGCAAGGATTTCGTTTTCTGAGCCTGCCGCGTCCGGAGAACCTGCCTTCCCCGGAAGCGAGACAATTTCGAGCGGAATTCGAACGAAAATACCGCCAGAGAGTATCCTCGATTTACGCATTATTGGCGGGGGACGCATTCAAAGTACTGATTTCAGCCATAGCGAACACCAAGTCGACAGCACCTGAGAAGTTAGCGGATTACCTCCATAAGATGGGAGAATACCAGGGATTGACCGGTTCCATCTCATTCGATGAAAAGGGCGATCGGGAGGGAGTCGTTTTTGTCGATTATCAGCTTAACGATCAAGGGAAGGCTGTTTTGCACTTCTAGCCCGGGAGACTGTGACATTATGTAGCGCAGGGCTTTAGCCCTGCTTAGACTGGCAGCCCTGAAGGGCTGCGCTACAGGAAGAGCGTATTCTCGGACAAGCTCCTAGACTCTCGCCAAATGGATCGATCGGCCTCTGACATTGGCCTGGCGCATGACGGCAAGCGAGGATTGTAAAACCAGCCAGCTGAGAGAGTTCGCCCCGAAAGATAAACAATGAATACGTCCAGCCAGCCCGAAATCCACGTGAGCAAGCAAAATAAAGACGAACTGCTCATCCGTCTGCAGGGGGATTGGATTATAGGGCAGGAAATCCCTTCAGACGAGAAGATCAAGAACGCCATTGAAAGTGGGCCGGAGGTTCATAGAATCGTCTTCGATACCAGCAATCTTGCCGAATGGGACAGCAGTCTGCTGACTTTTTTGATCAAGCTGGATGAGCTGAGAGCCAGCCGGGATATCAAGGCTGATCAGGCAGGACTTCCGGATGGAGTGCGCAGACTGCTGGATCTCGCCTTTGCAGTGCCTGAAAACAAAGATGCCCGCCGCAAAACTGAGAGAGCGTCATTCCTTTATCAAGTTGGAAAAGAGACTATCAACTTTGTTAAATCGACTTCAGAGATGCTCGCTTTCATCGGCGAAGCCTTTTTCGCCCTGCTCAATTTTCTGAGGGGGAAGGCGCGATTTCGCCGTTCCGATCTTTTCTTGTTCATGCAGCAGTGTGGAGCCCAGGCGCTACCCATTGTCTCTCTCATAAGTATTTTGGTCGGCCTCATTCTGGCCTTCATTGGAGCCGTTCAGTTGGCGCTTTTTGGTGCGCAGATTTATGTCGCGACCATGGTCGGAATTGCCATGATTCGCGTAATGGGTGCAGTGATGACCGGAGTGATCATGGCCGGCCGCACCGGAGCTGCCTTTGCCGCACAGCTCGGCACCATGACCGTCAATGAGGAGATCGATGCGTTGGTCACCATGGGTGTCTCACCAATGGAATTCCTGGTATTGCCGCGCATGCTTGCCCTTTTCATCATGATGCCGTTGCTGTGCGTTTACGCGGACCTGATGGGGATTTTGGGCGGCTTGATCGTTGGAGTCTTCATGCTGGACCTCAATATGGCCGAATATATTAATCAGACCCGTGCAACTGTTCCATTGACCAATTTCTGGATCGGGTTGTTCCATAGCGCGGTTTTCGGTGTGCTGGTGGCTTTATCAGGTTGTCTCAGGGGCATGCAGTGTGGCAGGAGTGCTTCGGCGGTGGGACTGGCGGCAACTTCGGCCGTAGTGACCGCAATAGTCAGCATCGTTATAGCAACCGCAATAATAACCGTAATTTGCAACGTGCTGGGTATTTAGCGGCTGATACCGGCCGGGAATCCCGCCCTACCGAGAGTGACTCAGGCACACACTATGAACGACTCGCAGGCCCAAATCGAAGTTCGCGACCTGACCATGGCATACGGCAGCTTTGTGCTCCAGCGGGACCTCAGTTTCACCATCAATCGCGGGGACGTTTTCATCATCATGGGCGGCAGCGGATGCGGCAAAAGCACTCTGCTGCGGCATTTGATCGGGCTCAAATCACCTGCCAAAGGTCAGGTTTTTTATGAAGGCG
>JAVEVM010000592.1:0-3637 GCA_034005055.1 Desulforhabdus sp.
AAGGTGTCCAGGAAGGGAAGCATCATTCACATCAGGATAGGGGACGCCGACAGGTACGTCACCGGCAAACAGACCTACGTCATAAGCTACGAAGTCGAAAACGCAATTCTCTTTCTCGACGATCGTGATGAGCTCTATTGGAACGTCACCGGGAATTATTGGAAGGCTCCTATCGAGAATGCATCCGCAAGCGTGTCGTTGGCGGTGGAAGAAAAGAGCGATAAGCTTTTGACCGCCTGCTACACCGGCCGCGCCGGGTCCAGAGAAACCGCCTGCCATATGGAGCCGGGCGAAAACGGCTGCGGCTATTATGCAACTCGGCCCCTTAGCCCCGGCGAAGGGCTCACCATCAGCTTCGGCTGGCAAAAGGGCCTTGTTACGCCTCCTCCTGCCTGGAAGAAGCTTCTGTGGACGATCAATATCGGTGAAAATTGGGTATTCCTTCTTCCTCTTGCATCGCTTGTGTTTATGCTTAACTCCTGGAGCAAAAGAGGCAGGGATCCAAGGGTGCGGGAAGCGGTGGCGGTCGCTTACGGTCCGCCCAAGCATATGGATAAAGAGCTTACTCCGGCCGAATTGGGAACGCTTCTGGATGAGAAGCTTGATTCCCGCGATATCACGTCCGCAATCGTGGGGCTGGCAGTCAAAGGCTACCTCGAAATAGAAGAGAATGTGCAGGAAGGCTGGCTGTTTAATTCAACCGACTATGCCCTCAAGAAAACGAGAGCAGCCGATGAGAGCCTTACCCCATTTGAAAAAATGCTTTTGGAAAGAGTATTCGCCAACAACGCGGCCGATGTTCAGGTAGCTGATTTGAAGAATAAATTTTACGCGAGCTTGGGTGCCTTAAGAGCCACTCTTTACCGGGATCTGGTGGACAAAGGGTATTTTGCGAGAAGTCCGGAGAAAGTGCGGAGGAATTACATTGCGGCGGGAATCGTCCTTTCGGTCGTACTGACGCTCGCTTTGGCCTTCCTTTCTCCGGACAGTCCATCGGCAGTGGTGGCCGGTCTACTGACCGGGCTGCCGATGCTGGCACTGGCCAGATTCATGCCGGCAAAAACCGCTGCAGGCGCTTTTGCCCGTTCGCAAATCCTGGGGTTCGAAGAATTCCTGACCCGCGCCGAAAAAGACAGGCTGGAGCGAATAGGCGATAAGAATCTTTTTACCAGATTCTTGCCTTACGCCATCGCCCTGGATGTTGTGGAGAGCTGGGCAAAAGCCTTTGAAGGGATCTATCAGGAGCCGCCCCAATGGTATGCATCGCCTCATCCCGGGGGTATGCCGAGCTTCAGTCCACGCACCTTTTCCCGCTCCCTCAACACCATGACGACGAGCCTTGCGTCGGCTATGTTTTCCGCACCGCGGAGCAGCGGGGGAGGCGGCGGAGGTGGGGGCGGCTCGTCGGGAGGCGGGTTCGGCGGTGGAGGCGGAGGCAGTTGGTGATTGAGGTGAGCGATTCAGATCCTCAATCACCGCAAACAGTAACCTTGCTTCTGAAATCTCTCTGATGAGACGATGCCTGCCAAAAAACGCAAGATCATCAGTGGCTCCCTGCTTGTCACAGCCGGATTTCTACTCTCCCCTCTTTCCTGGTGGAACGATGCGGCGATTAACCTGCCACTGGCATACCTGGCCGCCTCGTTGATCAGTATGTTTTACAAATCCGGCTTTAACGCCGCTTTTATCGGCTTCTATTGGGCGACCAACATACTCGGTTTGATACTGATGCACAAAGGGGCTTGCAGAATCCTTAATGTTGGAGGGTGTGCCCCCGGAGAGTATCTACAAAAGAGACTGCTGAAAGACTTGTTAGTGACTCTGTGCTATACGGCAGTGATCGTAATTTTGCTGAAGTTGAAAATTATTCAACCCGTTGGGCAGTATTTCAGCAGATAAGAACCGGGCTCGCGAGCAATGCATCTGCTGGAATCCTGGACCGGAAGGGGATTCCGAGGCAGGAGCGCTGGTCGAGAGTGGACGAGCCTCCTCGGGTGTGGAATAATGGCTCTGGCTTGAATTACGCTTACAGACGGTTTGGATCGAAAAAATGAATGCGCTTGACTGGGTTCTTTTGGGTGGGTGTGTTGTTTGTGTCGGCCGTGGATTGTGGCGTGGAGCGGTCTCTCAAGTATTTGGAATTGCCGGTGTGCTGGGCGGATTTCTGCTGGCGGCGCACTTCTATGAGGGATTGGCATTACGCCTCTCACAGGCATTTCCTAAATTGGCGGCAATTGGTGCCATCAGCTTCGGAATACTCTTTTTATTGACCTGGTTCTGTATCGGAGTGATCGGTTTTTGGCTGGCACAATTTCTACACCGCAGCGGCATGGGTTTTTTGGATCGACTTTTCGGGGGAGTCGTCGGTTTTGGCAAGGCGGTGGTTTTGGGTGTGGTGATCATTTCGGTTTTGACGTTTTTTCTCTCTCCTCAAAGCTCGCTGGTTCTAAAATCATACCTGGCCCCTCATGTCCAGCAAATTGCGAGAATCGTAATCGCGGCAACTCCTGCCAGCGTTCAGCAGCTGTTCGACCGGAAGCGCATTGAATTCCAAAGCCAATGGGCAAAATATCAGAAAACCAGCCTGGCAGCTCAAAAGCAAGGCCGAGAGGGAGCTAAGGATCCAAAATGAGTGAAACCGAGCGGGATCGTTGGCAAAAAATGATCCGGATTTGGCAAATCATCGGTCAACTTCGCGGTGAATCGGGGTGCCCGTGGGACCGGAAGCAGACCCCGGAAAGTGTCCAGACCTACCTTGTGGAAGAAGCTCACGAAGCGGCGGCCGCCGTGCGCAGCGGTTTTGTGCGGGAAGCTGCTGAAGAGCTCGGGGATCTCCTTTTCATGGTATTGTTTCTGATTCATTTGTACGAGGAGCAGAACAATTTCAGGCTGGAAGATGTATGCGATCTCATCAATGAAAAGATGATCAGGCGCCATCCCCATGTTTTTGGAGATGCCACCGTAAACGATGCCCGGGAAGTTCGATCCAATTGGGAAAAAATCAAGGCAGCCGAGAAAGCAGCCGGAGGCAAGTCGGCCGGAGGCGGTGTTCCCGAATCTCTTCCGGCGCTCATGAGGGCTTACCGGATGCTGTCGCGCATGTCGCATGACGAGAGCAAGCGTTTGAACGATCTGCCTCATCAGGTGCGGGAATTTTCCCGCAAGAGCGAGCGACTTCTGGAAGAGCTGGGCGACCGGGAAGCGGTTTCCGCCCAAACGGTGGGAGAGCTCCTCATGAGCGTTGTTAATCTGGCACGGATCAAAGGATTGCGTGCCGAAGACATCCTGCACGATTCTCTGCGCTCGCTGTAGGTGGCTCACAGGCGGCCATGCTCCAGGCAGAGCCAAGGGCTGCGCTGCATATTATCGGTCTTCTAGCCTGCCTTTTTTCTCCCATCCGAGTGCGTCCACTACGGCATGGCAGCGGCAGCTTGTGGCAAGCAAGTAGCGGCCGGGCTTGCGGCTGACTGTTTCAAGGGCACCTTTCAGAGCTGCGCCCGGATAGCCGCCGACTCCGGGGGCAAGTTGCCAGCTGCGAACCACCACCATTTCAAATCCGGGTACCTTGACCTTCTGCAGGTGCTCGAACAGATTGCCGGGGCGCGGCTTTCCGGTGTGTGTGCAGATCTCGTCCGGC
>JAVEVM010000593.1:0-3635 GCA_034005055.1 Desulforhabdus sp.
GTAACCCACCACATAAATACTGCCTCTGGTGGGTTACGGCGCAAACAGCCGCGCCGCCGCCCACCCTACGGCAAACGAAATGCAGCAAAAATTAGAACTGTCGCAAAATATCTGATTGACATATTGCCTGCTACGTAGTACGTAGTATGCGTTATGGGAAGATCACGAAAGCGCACCGACGATTCTCGCTCCGTGCAGGCCCGGGGCAAGATTCTTAGAGCCGCGGTAAAGCTCTTTTCACGCCAGGGCTATCACCGCACCACTATTGCCGAGCTGGCACAGGCCATCGGTCAGACATCGGGGGCGATCTTTCACTATTTCTCCAGCAAGGAAGCCATTCTCGATGCCGTTGTCGACTGGCTTGCCCGCGGCCTTAAGGCTTACTCCGACGTTATGGCTCAGGCGCCGACCGGTTCTTACCAAATGATGGAGCAAGTTCTCCTGGTCATGCGCGAGCATTACAAACGCAATCCTGAAGCCACCATCTGCCTTGCGGCACTCGCTACGGAATTCGCCGGAAGCAATCATCCCATAGAGAAGCGGTTGAAGGAAGTTTATGAGGTATTTGTAGACGGCTTCGCTCGCAGCCTTGGTAATCATCTTTATGTCGAGGATCCGCGGGCGGCGGCAATTGCTTTCCTGGGGTCGGTTCAAGGCATCGCCGTGCAGGGACTGCTCAGGGAAAAGGAGTACGAGATTGACGCTCTTGCCGATGCCTATTTGAGCATGATGGCCAGATGGTGAGGCGTTTAACGGCGACGAGTGTGGAACCGGATATCCGTTCGAAGATGTTGAAAGTCCTCTGAAACGGATTACCGGCTGCTGACGAAAACAACATCCAGTTGGAGGCGGGAAATGGAAATCAAGAGTGTGTGTGTGCTCGGTGCCGGCATCATGGGCGCCGGTATTGCTCAGGTAGCGGCGGAAGCGGGCTTCGAGGTCGCCATGCGCGACATCGAGGATCGGTTTGTGGAAAAGGGAATAGCGACTATTAAGCAGAATCTGGAGCGGGCGGTATCGAAAGGCAAAATGGAAGCTGGAGCGGCCGAAGCCGTTCTGAAACGGGTTAAGGGAACCACGAGCCTCAGTGAAGCTGCTTCTGGTGCGGATCTGGTCGTGGAAGCGGTGATCGAGATCATGAGCCTCAAAAAGGAAGTTTATAAAGAGCTAGACGCGCTCTGCCCCCCTGAAACGATTTTTGCCACCAACACCTCCGGACTCTCCATCACGGAAATGGCAGCCGCCACCAAGCGGCCGGACAAGTTCATCGGCATGCACTACTTCAATCCGGTCCCCGTTATGAAGCTGGTGGAGCTCATTCGCGGCTTCCTGACCTCCGATGCAACCTTTAACATTGCCCGCGCCTATGTGGAGCGTATCAATAAGGTTCCCATCGAAGTCAAGGAAGCTCCCGGTTTTGCGGTCAACCGCATCCTGTGTCCTATGATCAATGAAGCCATCTTCACCTTTGCCGAAGGCGTCGCCACGGCGGAGGACATCGATCGCGCCATGGTGCTCGGCGCCAATCATCCGATCGGACCACTGGCCCTGGCCGACATGGTGGGCCTCGACACGCTGCTGCACGTATTGGACGGATTGCACCAGGAACTGGGTGAAGACAAGTACCGGCCGGCTCCCCTGCTGAGAAAAATGGTTCGAGCAGGTTACTTTGGCCGCAAGAGCGGCAAGGGGTTCTACGATTACAGCAAATAAGAGCTCTCGGTGTGTATCTCCGCGGCACGGAGATAAAGATTGTAGCGAACATTGAAGAGCGCAGGAGGTTCCCATGTCTTTTTCCTTCAGTCCTTTGACGCCGCAAGAAACAGAATTCTATTCATCGATCAACAAAGAAAGCGTCGACTTTCTTATGAACCGCTATAACCGGGTCAATCGATGGGTCATTGCCGATATGATCCGTCGAACCAGTTACCGCTTTCCCGACAAAACTGCCCTGATCTACAACGGCCGGCCTCTCACCTATTCAGAGCTGGAAGCAGAGAGCAACCGGGTGGCAAACGCCCTTCGGGATCTTGGCGTGCAGAAGTACGACCGGGTGGCCATTCTGGCTCATAACACCATCCACCATGTTCTTACCTGGCTGGGGTGTTGCAAGATTGGGGCTATATATCTGGCCGTCAATTATCTTCTGAAGGGAAAAGACATCACCTATTGCATCAATCATTCTGAAAGTAAAGTATTCATTATCGAGGATGCCCTGTACAATCTGACCCGGGATGTGCTGCAAGACATGCCGACCGTAAAGGAGCTGATCTGGTCGGACGATATGGCCGGGGAGAAGGCTCCCGACGGCAGGTTCAAGGAATTCAACGCCTGGTACAAACCCTATCCGGCGACCGAGCCTGAAGCCTTGCTGCGCATCGAGGATCCGTGTCAGATGACCTATACCAGCGGCACGGAATCACTTCCCAAGGGAGTGATCATAAGCAATCAGGCCCTCATCGCCGAGTACATGGGAGCGATCATAGATGGCGGCTATGAGGAGACCGATATCAGCATCAACGCGCTTCCCATTTATCATTGCGCGCAGCGGGACGTCTTTATGAACCCGATTTTTTACGTGGGCGGGACCAATATCCTGATGACTCCGGATATCGCAAAGGTTCTCGCAGCCATCGCCCAATATAAGGCCACCATGTTTTTCGCTCCCGCCACTGTATGGATAGGTATGCTGCGGCATCCCGACTTCGGCCGGCACGACCTTTCCAGTCTTAAGAAATGCTACTATGGGGCATCCATCATGCCCATGGAAATACTTAAAGAGATGGGGGAGCGCCTTCCCGGAGCCAAATTCGTCAACTATTACGGTCAGACGGAGCTGGCGCCCTATCATACGGTTTTAAAAGCAAGAGATGCCTTGATCAAGCCTGGTTCCGCCGGCATGGGCGGCCTCAACATGGAAACCCGGCTGGAAGACGATATGAAAAACCCCATCGATCTTTCCAATGTTCCGGGTGAAATTTGCGGCCGAGGGCCCCACGCTTTGATCATGTATTTTAAGAATCCGGAAAAAACCGAGGAAGTCATGGCCGGCGGATGGTTCCATTCAGGCGACATCGGCGTAATGGACGAGGACCGGTATATCACCGTAGTTGACCGCAAAAAGGACATGATCAAAACCGGCGGCGAAAACGTCTCCACCCGCGAGGTGGAGGATGCGATCTACCTTGACAAGCGCGTCGAGGAGGTCGCGGTGGTGGGCGTCTACCATCCCAAATGGGTGGAAGCGGTGACCGCGGTAGTCGTACCGCGCGAAGGCGAAATCATTGAAGAGGCCGAGCTGGTGGAGCTTTGCAAGAAGCATCTGGCGGCTTTCAAGGTGCCGAAAAAGATCATCTTTACTGAATCTTTGCCCAAAACACCTACCGGCAAGCTGCTGAAGCGAAACCTGCGTACCGATTACGGCAAGATTTTCTCCGAGTGAGAAAGGTTAGGCCTGGATTAACTGCGGGAGGGAATATTGATGAACGATGTATTTGTTGTGAGCGCCGTAAGGACCCCTGTCGGCAAGCAGAAAGGCTACCTGCGGAATTGGACGGCCCCCGAGCTGCTGGGAGCCGTGTTGGATGAAGCGCTCCGCCGGATCGATCTGGATCCCTCTCTGGTTGAGGATATCA
>JAVEVM010000594.1:0-3631 GCA_034005055.1 Desulforhabdus sp.
CCCGCCGTCGCACAGCTCTCCACAGAGCAGGCGGTCTATCATTTTCTCAGCGGCTACACCGCCAAGGTTGCCGGGACCGAAATCGGGGTCAAGGAACCGCAAGCCACCTTCAGCGCCTGTTTCGGAGCCCCCTTTATGGCACTTCCTCCTACCTTTTACGCCCGTTTGTTGATGGAAAAGATAGAAACGCACGACGTGAAATGCTGGCTGGTCAACACCGGTTGGGCCGGTAAGCCTTACGGGGAAAGCGAGAGGATCAGGATCGCCCACTCCCGGGCGATCGTCAAGAGCGTACTTACAGGGCGGCTTGATTCGGTGGAATTTGAGGTTGATCCACTGTTTGGCTTCAGGACCCCACTTAGCTGCGAAAGCGTGCCGGCAGATATTTTGAATCCGCGCAGAGCCGTCACTGACAAGTCGGGCTACGAACACCGGGCTGCCAGGCTGGCAGATGATTTTCAGGAAGAATTTCGAACAGTTTAAAGAAGATGTCGCCCCCGCGGTCGCCAACGCAATGTGACAGAGGCGTGGCTCATTGTGCCGGGGTTGCCAGAACAATCGCAATTCAAGCAGAAGAACAGGTCTGCTTCACACAGGGGGAAACAATGCCTGAAGATGAGTTTGATCTTTCCATCTCAAAGTTGGGGGAATGCCGCATTCCATCGCCAATGGGAGGGGTTGAGTTTGTAAATAGCGACATGCACGTCCTCTATCATTCCAATCTTGCGGAAATCGAAAAATACCTGGGCTCCAACCTCCGCCCGCCTTATTTTGAAATGGCCGGACCGAGGAGAAGCATCTACTTCGACCCGTCCAAGCTCAAATGCGGTATTGTGACCTGCGGGGGGATTTGTCCGGGCCTGAACGATGTGATCCGAGCTATTGTCCTGAGCCTCCACTACCATTACGGGGTGCAGACAGTCTTTGGCTTTCGTTACGGCTATGAAGGACTGACCTACAAGAAGAGTCATACGCCCTTGGAACTGAACCCGACCGTGGTGAGCCACATCCATCAGCGAGGCGGCACGATTCTCGGCTCTTCCCGCGGCCCCCAGGACGTGGGGGAAATGGTTGACACGCTGGAGCGGATGAATGTGGGAATCCTCTTCACCATCGGGGGCGACGGAACATTGCGCGGAGCCCAGACCATCAGTGAAGAAATCGCAAAGCGCCGCCTGAAAATCGGCGTAATCGGCATTCCCAAGACCATCGACAACGATATATCCAATGTGCAGCAGTCGTTTGGCTTCGAAACGGCCGTCTCCGAAGCGACCAAAGTCATTTATGCCGCGAATACCGAAGCCACCGGAGCATGGAACGGCATCGGTCTGGTCAAACTGATGGGCCGCCATTCCGGGTTCATAGCCGCAACCGCCACACTGGCCACATCAGAGGTTAACTTTTGCTTAATACCGGAAATCCCGTTCTCCATGGAGGTTCTTCTCAAAGCTGTCAGAAAAAGGCTGGGGAAAAGGCAACATGCCGTCATTGTAGTCGGCGAGGGTGCGGGGCAGGATTTAATGGAAGCAACCGGTGAAAAGGACGCGTCCGGAAATGTTCGCCTCGGCGATATCGGGCTGTTTCTTAAAGAGCACATAAAGAGCTATTTTAAAAAGATAGGCATGGATATAACGCTAAAGTATATCGATCCGAGCTACACCATCCGGAGCATGCCGGCCAATTCACAAGATTCGGTATTTTGCCTGCTGCTTGGATATAACGCCGTACATGCGGGAATGGCCGGGTGCACGAACATGGTAGTCGGCTTCTGGAAAAATGAATTCACCCACGTGCCGATTCCGATGACCGTCGCCCAGCGCAAACGAATCGATCCGGGCGGAAAACTCTGGAACAACGTCCTTGCAGCTACCGGCCAGCCGCGTGAAATGAAATAGGAGCTTGTCGGCAATGTTTCAGTAGCCCGCTCCCGGGTGTGCAGGCAGGGCAACCCTGCTGAAACCTGCCGGCGGCTCAAAGACATCTGGTGGAAGCTTCCTTTCCGTAACCGAGACGATTTCCGTCACATGGTAAGTTGGCTCCGTACTGAACGGATCCAGTTCGAACTGCTTTACAATCACCGGCAAGCCATTGGGAATCTTGTTGAAAACCTGCTGCATTCCGCTTTCTCCCGCAAGCTCCTGAAAACCTCCAAATTCCTTCATCATGATGTCAAAGGCTTGTCTGACTTCGGGGTACTTGTTTGAAACATACAACTGGGCAGCAGCTGCCGCCATTTCAGCCCTATACTCGTCACAAGGAAAACCATTGATGGTTGCCGTACGATTCGTTTTGGTAACCTTTACCTCCTGCTGTTGAGCGGGTGAGGCACCAGCGCGGGCTTGCATCTGGGCACGTACCTCCGGGGGCATTTGTTCGAGAGCTTCTTCCATCGGGGGCATGTTCTTCATGGCATCGCCGGCCTGCTTTTGCATTTGCTTCATGCTCTCCATTGAAATCTCCGTATACTGTTTCTCTGCCCACATAATGCTGTAAATCTTCCTCTGATCCAAACGCATAATGCCGCTCATTTTGCCGTTGGCATCAGTGCTATCGACACGTATTTTCTTCCCCGAAAAATAAAAGACGTTCTCGCCAACTTCGGGCCACACACCTGCCCTTCCGATCTTTTGCATGATATCCTCGACCGGCTGAGCGAAAAGATTTTCGGCTATGCTCCTCAGCCTTTGCGGATCGAAGGCTTGCGTCCCAACTATGGCGTTGAGACTGCCGGGCGGGAATACAACGAGGCGCTGCTTCACTTCGAACTCCCGAGCATCCACCGCCAACGGCCAAGCTCCCAAAAGAAAAACCAATAGAACTGCAAGCAGTTTAAAGTGTTTCATGCTTCCTCCTTTAACTCGGTGCCAAGTCAAAAACGTTCCATGCCACCGTTGCCTCGCAAAATCCTCACTGGATCTTGTTCATTTTTTGATCTCTCCCGTATATCATGCATGCGACCGATTGGACACATTTGTTTGCCGCTCGCCGAATTGTGCAAAAATGAAAAGGCTTGCTACACTACACTGTGCTTTCAACACAGTGAGGGAATTTGCTGATTCTGTTCGGAAGTTGCACTGCTCCGAGAGGTCGTCCAATGGGCCGCGATAGGGCGGAAATGGCAGAAGAGAGGTTGCGCGGATCTATACACGTCATTAAGTATAACTTTAGTCCTTATCTACAAGCCTCATCAGCAGAAACGGAATGATCAATGAAAGCTCTAAGACCGACCCGAATGGAACGCTGTATCGGCTGCTATTCCTGCTCGCTGGCGTGTGCCCGGCTGGTGCACAACAGTTTGTCATGGCATCGGGCGGGCATCAGAATCCACTCTGCGGGGGGCTTGAGCACCGGCTTCGAAGCTCAGCTCTGTCTGGCATGCGACCCGGCGCCTTGTGTTGAGGCGTGCCCGACCGATGCCTTCTCGCAAAGGCGCGGAGGTGGCGTCAAAGTCAAGCGAGAAACTTGTATCCGTTGCGGCGAATGCGCTCAGGCCTGTCCGGTTGACGCCGTCTATATGGATCTTGAAAGCGGCTATCCGGTGGTGTGTATCCATTGCGGACGGTGCGTTTCCTTCTGCCCTCACACATGCCTGGAAATGGTCGCCACCACAAAAGGAAAAAAAGACGATGAA
>JAVEVM010000595.1:0-3631 GCA_034005055.1 Desulforhabdus sp.
TTTACTGAGGGTTGTGGGCGCGCGGCCGGTGAAACTGTTGTTAGCTGTCCGAAGTTACGATGCTTGACGTTTTAACGTCAAAACGTTTATTCTTCCTTATGGGAGGTGATTGCCATGAGTGAGAACGCGAAACGATCTACCGTATACTTCGACCCGGATCTCCACCGAGCCCTTCGAATCAAAGCAGCCCATACCCACAGGACGTTATCTGATCTTGTGAATGAGGCCGTCCGCATGGCACTCGCAGAGGATCAAGAGGACCTGGTTGCATTTGATGAGCGAGCCGACGAACGAACGATAACTTACGAAGAGCTCTTAAAGGACCTGAAGGCCTATGGCAAGATATGAGTTGGTCTTCAAGAAATCCGTCACGAAAGATCTTAGAGACATACCTAAAAAGGACATTGCTCGAATCTTGAAATGTTTCGATTCCATTGCCGAGCACCCTCGAGGATCCGGTTGCGAGAAATTGTCAGGTCAGGATCGATATCGGGTGCGGCAGGGAATCTATCGTATTATCTACGAGATTCAGGATCAGGTGCTCGTCGTCACTGTAGTGAAAGTCGGTCATCGGCGAGAAGTCTATAGGGGCAGTTAACATGGTGGATCTGAGCGGGGTCAGCCCTTGACATGAGACATTTTTCTAACGAATAAGGAGCCCATTGAGCGACCTAGGTAAAGGGGTTTGGCCATGGATTCAATCTTCGCCGAGCACAAGTGTAGCGCGCCCCTTCAGGTAAACAAAAGGGGAAATCTCCCGACAATGATGATGTGATTGCCTGGAACGGTGAAGCTTATCCTGGCCGGATCACCGTACCGTTGGCTAAGGCGATGGCTTGTAGCTTAAGCTTCCCTCCGCAATGTGGGCACACGATGGGCTGCCACGGCTCCAGCTCCACTTCGGGCGAAGTGACGGTAAACCCGTAGGAAAGCTCGATGAGCGCGCTGATGGTCTCGATGGCCACTTTGCAGTTGGGATTCATAAAACCGAAATAGCGCACTTTCATGAATCCTGCCGGCAATACGTGCTGCAGGAAGCGGCGGATGAATTCCATGACATGCAAGGTCATGGATCTCCAGCGCTCACTGTGCGGTTTTTTATAGCGAAAGGTAACGGCTCCGTTCTCGACTTTGATGATACGGTTGCTGGAGATGGCCACCTTGAAAACGTAGGGAGCAAGATACTTGAGACTGGCGGCGCTCTCCCCGACCGCTTGGCAGTTGACGTTAAAACCGGCTTGCCACACTTCGGGCGGGATCTCATCGAGGAGCCCGGCAGCTTGCATCTCGTCGCGGAACATGGCGCGAAAGATTTTGGACAAAGCTTTTACCGGCAAATAGAAGTCGATGCGGGAAGGGCGCCAGGAGCCGTCTTTAGTGGCAAGCACCCCGCCGGCGACAATATAATGGATGTGCGGGTGGTATTCGAGGGTCCGCCCCCAGGTGTGCAAGACTCCGAAAAAACCCGGTAGATCGCCGCCCATGTGTTTTTTATCTTGGCAGAGCTTTTTCATGGCTTGTGAGGAAGCCTTGAAAAGAGCGGCATAGGCCGGCCGCTGGTGGCTTCGGATGAAGCGGCGCAGCTTTTCCGGTACCGTGAAGGTGATCATGAAATGATGTCCCGGCAGCTGCCGGCTGATTTGTGCTTCCAGCCATTGGCGGGTTTTGTGATGCTGGCAGATAGGGCAGTGCCGGTTGCCACAGGAGCGATAAACCAGGTGGGGATGCCCGCACTCGACACATTCGTAGTAGCTGATTCCCGCTTGTTGCGTGCGGCATGCCATAATGGCACCGATAGCTTTGCGATGCTCCGGGGGCATGCTGTCGGCAAAGCGCTTGACATACTCTGGCCCGAAGGTCTGAAAGATCTCAGCGATTGAAGTCATTGGCGAATCCTTTCATCGTCTGGTTGATCAGATTCACCGCTTCTTCAGTACCTTTTTGAGTGAGATGAAAATAGACCAAATGTGCAGCTGCACATTTGATTTATTATGCGCAGACAGTAATGATGTGCAGTGAAGTGTCCCCAGCCTTTGGAAACAAAAGATTTCTGCTGGTGTGACTGAACATAATAATCGGTTAGTTTCAGGAGAGCTTCGCTTGAAAAAGTGGCATGTGTGCCCCTCAGGGGGCTACAACGACTGAAGTTATTCGAGATGATTCTTGTGCTACTGCACCGTTGACTCATGATCACCCTTCTCCAAAAACAGCATGCTCCATGGCCGTCGAGTGGGTATACTACAAAATTTTATGTACAGTTTTCCAAGAAGGAAATGCTATGTCGACAGCCATTTACTGACGTGACTCCGCATAACGGTTTTCTGCGCATAATAAATCATAGTGGTTTTCACGTCCTGGTGCCCTAAAAGCTCTTGGACGGTCCGGATGTCGTGGCCGGCCTCCAACAAATGTGTGGCAAACGAGTGCCGAAGCACATGAGGGCCGACGACCTTGTTGATCTTCGCCTTTCTCGCCGCTTCCTTGACCGCTCTCTGCAAGACTGTTTCATCCATGTGGTGCCGCCGTTCGATCCCCATTCTCGGGTCGATCGAGCGTTTGCTGGAAGGAAAGACGTACTGCCACGCCCAGTCCCGGTCCGCATGAGGGTACTTTCTCGCGAGCGCAAAAGGAAGATATACATTCCCGAATCCTTCCCTCAAGTCCCGCTGATGGAGCGCCTTGACTCCCTCTAGATACCGCTGCAACGGCTCGATCACACAAGCCGGCAGCATGGTGACCCGATCCTTCTCCCCTTTGCCGTCCCTGACAAGTATTTGCCTGTAACCAAAATCCACGTCCTTGGTTCTGAGTCGAATGCACTCCATCAATCGCAGTCCGGCCCCGTAGAGCAGATTGGCCATGATCCATTTCTCGTCTTCCAGCCCGCTAAGAAGAGCTTTCACTTCTTCTCGTGTTAAAACAACCGGAAGTTTTTTCGGCTTCTTTGCCCAAATGACCTCTCCAAGCTCTCCCGGGTCCTTGTGAAGTACTGCCTTATAGAGAAAAATCAGCGCACACAGGGCCTGATTCTGAGTGGAGGAAGCCACCTTCTTTTTGGAAGCAAGATGGGACAGGAAGTAGTTGATTTCCGGGCTTCCCATTTCCAGCGGATGGCGCTTGTTGTGAAACAGGATATATCGCCTGATCCACTGAATGTAGGCTTCTTCAGTTCGTATGCTGTAGTGCCGCAGTCTGATGGCCGCCCGCACTTGGTCGAGAAGGCGCGGTTGTTTGTGATCCCGATTGGGGGGTGGACAAGAGCTCGTCATGCATGACCTCCCGTTTGTGAGAGCAACGAGGCGTTCACGATTAAGAAAGCCTTACTCAAGAAGAGGACCCTGCGTCAAGCAGAAACAAACGCCCAAGTTGCTGCAAGTTATTGAAGATCGATGAACAATGACTCTCCAGACATGTAGTCCTGTTTCGTATACAAGAGGCGGGAACGGCCCTCCCGAGTCATCCTGTTTTGACAATTAGGTGCATAAAAGGTGAATGTCAAGCACAAAAAATAGCCCCCCCGATTTTCGCATCAGCTTTGTGCGAAACGTCTTTAAAAGTGAAAGGCAAAGCTTTGGTTGAAATATACACGTTAAAGAAAGAATGTAGCGTTTTAAGACCTCCCAAATTTCCC
>JAVEVM010000596.1:0-3629 GCA_034005055.1 Desulforhabdus sp.
GGGCACAGTGTGACACGCGCAGGAGAACCTGGTGTTGCTCAGGTTCTGGAATTGCGTGTTGACGGAGCTGGAGCAAGCCCGGCTGCTCCAAGCGCAGACATTGCATAGTGGACTTAGGTAACGGAAGGCTCAACATATTCAATGTATTTCATGCGGTCGCCTGCGAAGCTCATTTTGCTACATCTGTTCGAGTCCGGACAGCGCGATTAATGACAAGGCTGTTGCTCATGGCGAAGGTGCGTATCTCTTCCGGCGAAAATCCGCCGGAAAGGTAAGTTTTCAGGAATTTCGGATCGTTCAAAAGTTGGAGGATATAGCTCATGTGTCCCAGATAACCGGTGTCGTCTACTTGTTGAACAGCAAAGCAAATTTGCTCGGCAGCTTCCCACGCCTGCCGATGCACGGTGGGGCCGTTTTCGCCACAGGGTCGAATCGAATAGAGCCTTCGGCAGCTGAAAGGGCGCAACGGGTAGATGGCACACAAATTGTCCGTCCCCAAGAAAGCGCATCGAGCAAATCTGGATTCTTGCTTGATCTTCCGGTTCTGTTTCAGTCTCTTGTTGAAATCTTTCTGAATTTTTGGGTTTAAGGTCTTGAGGTGTCTGAGAATAATGAGTCCTTCCAATGTGGTGATGTCTACACTTCCCACTGTCGTACAGCAATCGGCACAGCCTTGCCTGCAGACCGCCGAAGCCAGATAAGGCTGCGCGATTTTTACATAATCCCCGTACAGGCAGATAAGCTGTTGTCTCTTTTTTTCAATATCCACTTGAACCTCGCGCGGAATGATGCCCTTAGCTTAGATTCAGTCCGCTTCTCCGAACGGGGACTGCCGGTCTAAGCAGGGCTAAAGCCCTGCGCTACATCCTGTCGGACAGTCTCCTAGGAGATTTTATGGCGCTTTCGGAGTCGATCCATTTCTCGCGCCTCTTCTTTCTTTTTCAGACTCTCTCGCTTGTCATAGAGCTTCTTGCCGCGAGCCAAAGCCAGCTCGACCTTGGCCCTTCCCTCCTTAAAGTAGATCTTCAGCGGAATCAGGGAGAAGCCTCGTTCTTGCGTCTTGCCGAGAATTCTCTTGATTTCGTAGCGATGCAGAAGCAGCTTTCTAACCCTTTCGGGCTCGTGATTGTTGTAGGAAGCATGAGAGTAGGGACTGATATGCAATCCATAGAGATAGACTTGTCCTTTTTTGACTCTGGCGTAGCTATCTTTGAGATTGGCCCTGCCTTCCCGCAGGGACTTCACTTCGGTCCCAAGAAGCACCATACCGGCCTCCAAGGTCTCCACGATCTCATAATCATGATAGGCCTTCTTGTTCTGGCAGACCAGGCGGGCACCCTGATTTGCGTTTTTCTTCTTAGTCATGGGACCCTGCGTCGGCCTCCTCTGAAGCTATTACCATCAAAGCTCTTTCTATCTTCGTCGAATGTGCGAGGCACCTTTGGGAATCAGATCAGCCGGGTCGAAGACCCTAAATTCCTCCGGAAAGTTTTTCAACATGATGTCTTGCAGCACTTTGTTGATTTCGTACGCCGTCCTGTATTCCAATATCTTTTTCACAAACCGTCGCCAATACTTTAATCGGGAACGACAGACAAGATTCTTGACTCGAGGCACTGCCTGAGGGTTCATGCTCAGACTATCCAGGTTAAGGCCCAGCAGAATGGGCACATAGAGCGGCTCTCCTGCCATCTCCCCACAGATGCTTACAGGGATCTTTGCTCTGTGTCCGGCATCAACAGCCTGTTTGACGAGGCGCAAAACTCCCGGATGCAGAGGCTCGTAAAGATAGGCCACGTGCTCGTTAACCCGGTCGATGGCGAGGCTGTACTGGATCAAATCGTTAGTGCCGATGCTGAAAAAATCCACTTCCTTTGCCAGAAGATCTGCTACGGCCACGGCCGACGGCACCTCTATCATAACCCCGAGGGGCATGTTTTCGTCAAACGGAATCCTGCTAGCCCTCAGTTCTTCTTTCACCTTTAGCAAAACCCTTTTGGCCTCCAGCAATTCGCCGACTCCGGAGATCAGAGGGAACATGAGTCTGAAGTTGCGGGCGACCGCACTGGCGCGCAAAATGGCCCGCAACTGCGTTTCAAAAAGATCTCTATGTTGCAGGCAAAGCCGGATAGAACGGAGGCCCAGAGCCGGATTGTTTTCTTCCAGTTTGGGAAACCATGCGGCGAGCTTCTCTGCTCCCAAGTCAAGGGTTCTGATATTCACCGGTTGTGGGGCCATAAGCTCGGCCAATTCTCTATATTCGCTGTATAAGGCTTCCTCATCTGGCAGATCGGCTCTATTCATGAAGAAGAATTCGGTCCGGTACAAACCGATGCCTTCAGCTCCATTGTCCATTACCGCAACGATCTCCTCCAATAGTTCAATATTAGCCTGAACCTCAATCAGAAAACCGTCTTCAGTTCGGGCCGGCAGATGCGACTTTCTTCTGATTTCCTTGAGGTAGCTTTCAAGTTCGTCTTGGCGCTCATAGTGAAAGCTGATCTCTTCTTCGCTAGGGTTGACAATGACATTCCCCGATGCTCCATCGACAATTAGAATCTGGCCGGTCTCAATTTCTTTGGTGGCTGTCTCTGCGGCTACAACAGCGGGAATGCTCAACGAGCGGGCGATAATCGAGGTATGTGACGTACGGCCGCCCATATCGGTGACCAGTCCCAGCGTACGTTCCAACTGTAGTTGAGCTGCATCCGCCGGTGACAGGTCGTGAGCCACTATGATGACGCGTTCTTTTATGCCGTTCAGAGCACTGTGCTCTTTGCCTGCCAAATTGCGCAGTATTCGTTCACCGACAGAGTGCACATCCGCCATGCGACTTTGAATGTACTCGTCCTGGGCGGCGCTGAAAACTTCTTGGGCTTTCATGAGGGAACGGATCAGCGCCCATTGTGCATTCAGTTTGTTCTCGCGGATTAGACGCAAGGTTTCGTCGTACAGCAAGTGGTCTCGCAGGATCATCTGGTGAACTTCGAGGAGATGTGCATGCTCCTTGAGATCAGGACGAATCTTCGCTTTTAAGTGCTCGAGGTCGCTTTCGGCTTTGCTTACAGCGGCTTCGAAGCGCATGGCTTCTTCATTGACCGCCTCCTCCCCAAGCAAGGTGTAGTACGGAATCGGAATCCGTCCCCGCTCGAGCAAATAGGCTTTCCCTATCGCGATACCAGGTGATACTCCAATGCCGTGCAAGGTTTTAGAAGTCTGATCCATCAGCATACAATCCGCATGATATAAAGAACAGTTGGTACTTGTCGAGCTTACCGCATCAATAGCATAAGCACAACATATGCCGAAACCTTCTCTGTTCGGACGGGGAAGGAATTTTTTCCAAGGAAGTAAAACCTGTTTTCCCTTGCCCATAAACTAAGCTTGACATTCATGGGCGCGGCGTCGCCTGTGGGGGGACTCAATCAGGCCAGAGCGGCAGATAATTCTACACTTATCTTGGCAGAAGGAAAATAATACATGGAAAAGGGACTACGATTCGCCGAACTTTGTCTGGAAAAGGCCGGCCATAGCAGCCAAAGCTTGATGTGCATCCGGGCCGGTGGCGTAGATATGAATTTTGCTGCCATGTGGGCAAACTAAAGTCAAAATGTAGATCGGAAGAGCGT
>JAVEVM010000597.1:0-3629 GCA_034005055.1 Desulforhabdus sp.
ATATACCGTCATTGTCGTAGCTATGCGGCGCGTCGTGTCTTCTATTTCACGGTGCTGATACGGCGGCGAAGGGAATCGGCCAGCTTAACGTTGCCTGCCTCCTTTGCTGCAGCTCTTTTCTCCTTAAGCTCGCTGATCTTTGTCTTAATGATTCGAACATCCACCGCTTTTTTTCCTTTTTCGTCGACAATGCCCTTCACTTCTTTGATCGCCGAGATCAACTCGCTCTTATTCATTGCATGAACCCCCACGATGCCCTCCAGAGTGAGAGCCAATTCGCGGAGCTCTTTGGCAGTCATTTTTTCTAAAGGTTTTTCCTTCTTAACCTGATCCTTCTTCTTACCCATTGTTTATCTCCTCTGCCTGCTTTTTTTGCCACATCTCAGAAATGGTGATGAAAGGCTTCAACAAGTCGATGGGAATAGGGAAAATAGTCGTGGAGTTGTTTTCGGCCGCAATTTCTTTCAGTGTCTGCAAATAGCGCAACTGCAGCGCGGTGGGATAGCGTTGGATGATTTCCGCCGCTTCCGACAGGCGTGCTGCAGCCTGAAATTCGCCTTCGGCGGCAATAACCTTGGCACGTCGCTCACGTTCGGCTTCAGCCTGCCGTGCCATTGCCCTCTGCATCTCCTGCGGAAGATCGATATATTTCAGTTCCACCAAGCCAACTTTGATGCCCCAGGGATCGGTGTGTTTGTCGAGGATCTCCTGAATGTGGGCGTTGATCTTCTCTCGTTCGGCAAGGAGATCATCCAATTCCGCCTGCCCGCAAACGCTTCGCAATGTGGTCTGGGCCAGCTGGCTGGTGGCGTAGAGGTAATCGGCTACACTGACGATTGATTTAACCGGGTCCACGACGCGAAAGTAAATAACGGCATTCACCTTCACCGACACATTGTCGCGGGTGATAACATCCTGCGGAGGGACATCGGTCGCGATCAGACGCAGGCTCACTTTCTGCATCCGATCCACTAAAGGAATCAAAATGATCAAGCCCGGACCTTTGGCCGCAATAACGCGACCGAGCCGAAATATTACGCCGCGCTCATACTCGTTGAGAACTCGAATGGCGTTCACCAAGAAGAGGACCACCAGAACGATAATCGCAACAAGACTGTAGAAAGACATTCTTCCCTCCCTTCCCCTGGAAAATGCACAGAAGAGCTGAAAAATAACTTGATTTAATTAGCATCGATTCTTTTCACTTTCAACTTTAAATTCTCCACTGATACCACCCGCACCTTTTCTCCTGCCGCAATTGGCTCGTCAGCCTCTGCGTTCCATAGTTCTCCAGCGACAAACACTTTTCCTTCCGGAGAGAGATCCTTTTGAACGATTGCCACTTCCCCTTCCAGCGCTTCCATGCCAGTTTGCGGCTTACGCAGCTGAGCTCGGAAGGCTAAAGAGGCGACGACCACAAAGAAAGCGGAAACGGTTAACACGGTGGGTATGAGTACGGACATATCCAGTTGGCTTCCATAGCCGCGTGTTTGAAACAACATAAGCGACCCCAGGACGAGGGAAACGACACCTGCAAGGCTCAGCATCCCGTAGGAAGCCACTTTTATTTCCAGAATGAAAAAAACGATGGCCAGCAATATCAATAGAATGCCGGCATAATTGACTGGCAAAGACTGCAGGGCGTAGAGTGCCAAGATGAGGCAAATGCCTCCAACAACGCCGGGCAAAATAGCACCGGGCTGAGAAAGCTCGAAATAGAGACCGGCAAGTCCGATCATCAGAAGAAGGTAGGCAATATTGGGGTTGCTTATGGCGCGTAAGATCTGGTGCAGCCAGCCCGGCTCGATGGTGCGCTGTTCGATTTCAGAGGTGTGCAAAGTGCGGGTGTAGCCTTTGCGCTGCAATTCCCAGCCGTCCAGCTACTTCAACAAATCGGGGATATCATCGGCTACGAGATCGATCACATTCTTCTTGAAGGCTTCTTCGGCAGTTATCGAAACGCTTTCTTTCACGGCTTCTTCCAGCCATTGCTGGTTGCGGCCACGTTGCTGCCCGATACTACGTGCAAAAGCCAGCATATCATTGACCACCTTTTCGTTCATGGTTTTTGGCACGTCTCCACCCGAAGCGGTCACCGGGTGAGCCGCTCCGATGTTGGTGCCGGGTGCCATGGCTGCAATATCGGCTGCCACCGTGACAAAAACGCCGGCCGACGCCGCTTGCGCCCCGCTGGGATATACATAAACGATGACAGGAACAGCCGAATTCAAAATGGACTGAACAATCCCGCGCATGGAGGTCATCAGACCGCCCGGAGTGTCCAGCAAAATAATAAGACATTCCGCACCTTCTTCTTCGGACTGCTCGATGGCGGACCCTATGAAGTCCTGAACTCCCGGATTGATGGTATCCTGGATTTTAATGACATTGAAGTGGGAAGTTGCTGAAAGTGTCAGCGCCGGGTCGCAGATAACCACCAGGCACAGCGTTGAAAACCAAAGGAAAATTGTTTTTGAAAAAGGAAGTCGCCTCACGACCCAAATACTCCCTCTAAGGCACATTGACGCTCAATCTATATTTTGGCCTAAACCTGTTGAACTTTCAACCGCTTACAATTCGGAGAAGCTCGACCAAATCGTGCCACGCTGCAGATTTTTGCGCAGGATTCCGCAAAAGGTAGGCGGGGTGAAAAGTTGCCACCAGAGGAATCCCCCGCCAATGGTGAATCTTGCCTCTGAGTCGCGAGATGGGACTTGTTGAGTGAAGCAAATTTTGAGCAGAGCACGCACCCAAAGCGCAGATCACTTGAGGCCGAATGGCCTCAATTTGCTTTACTAAAAAAGGAGAGCAGACCTCGATCTCATCGCTGTTGGGGGTGCGATTATCGGGCGGCCGGCATTTCACCATATTGCAGATGTAGACCTGCTCTCGGGCTAATCCTAAAGCTCTTATCATCTTGTCGAGGAGTTTTCCGGCTCTGCCCACAAACGGTCGTCCTTGTTGGTCCTCTTCGAAGCCTGGTCCTTCGCCGACAAAAACAATCGACGCGCCCACAGATCCTTCCCCGAAAACAATGCGGGTGCGAGTCCGATGCAGTCGACAGCGGGTGCAGTCTCCAAGATCCCGTTGAATCGAGCTGAGAACCTTTTCGCCGTCTACAGAATTTTCGTGCTCTGTTGCCGGCTGTCCGATATGCGAAGGCCCTTTTGCCGGCATCGTTTCAAGGCCGGCCATGTGCGGCCAATCAGCGATGCCTCCGTAGCGAAGGCTCAACAGCGACCAGCGCAGCCCGGTAAGGGTGGCCAGCAGTTCCTCCTTAATTATTTTATCAGGATTCATGGGTCTCCGGCAAAAGGTGCTCGATACGTTCCCATATTCTCTCTGCCACTTCTTCTTTAGACAAGCAGGGGAGCTCCGATATGCTTCCGTCGCGATCGATTATTTTAACCAGATTAGTGTCCGAGCCGAATCCTGAGCCCGGTTGGGTGAGATTATTCGCGACGATGAAATCAAGGTTCTTCTTTCGCAGTTTTTCTGTTGCATTCTCTATGAGGTTTTCCGTTTCGGCGGCAAACCCGACAAGCACTTGCGGCTTGTCTGCAGGTCTGGTTTGACCGAGCTGTGCGAGGATGTCCGGATTATTGACCAATGCGATACTGTGCTCGCCC
>JAVEVM010000598.1:0-3628 GCA_034005055.1 Desulforhabdus sp.
ATAAATGCAATATATTTATTATATCAACAGCTACTTTGTTCACTACACTTTCGCAAACTAACAAACCCTTTCGTTGATATTATTCATGTTTTCACGACAAAATCCCCAGTTGCTGTCAAAGTCGGGATATAATGCTGTAAGGGCCCTGCCGAACACGATATTTTTCTTGGCCGGATAGTTTCTCACAGCCTTGCTGCCTTGGTTCTTTTGCAAGCGCCTCTATACGCAAAAGAATTCTTTTAAAATCTTTTTTGGGGATTGAGCGAAGGTCTTTTTCAACGGATTCCCTAAAGAAGATTTTATATTCGCCCATCTTTTTTTAGCCTCTTGATCATAGCTTCATAGCTGCGATCCTTTTTAGGGCAAACGGCGGAGCTCACTGGCGGGGATGAAGCGCAGCGGAATCCCTGTACAGTGCAGCGTCTTATTCGGCTTTGATTTGCATGATAGGCAGTCGTCCATAGATTATTCCATCGTCCATTCGATTCACGAGTGGAATATTACATTGAGATTCTATTTCTTCCTTCGAGGCCAAATACCATCGCCAAGTGATGCGATCGAAATAGACAATAAGAGCATTACCCTTTTCACACTCTCCAATCATCTGGATCATCGTTTCTTGGTATTTATCGTTCTCTTTTAGTGTCTCAGGAAACATCTTCTGCGGAATCATGTTTGCTCTATTCTGTGTATGGACGCGTATCACATCTGGGCCATTCGAGTATATTTTCATATTTTCCGGCATATGCGCCAAAACGGCTAAGGTAGCTGACTTTTTCCAGCACCAGGCAGTGTAACCAGTTCCCTCGTGATGGATGGCCACCGCTCTTTGAAATGCCGGAACTGCATTAATGCCAACCGACAAAAGCAACAAAAGTACGTAACCATACCAAACCGTCTTCTGATGGCATGCTTCCGTAAATCCTTTAACAACAGACGTAACGACTATGATGAGCGCGAAGAACACCGGCAGAAGGAGTCGATCGTTAACAGGTGTGTGAGCATCGAAAAAGGAGATGGAAAGGAGCAGAAATGCAATGTACAGCACGGAGTAGATGACAAAAACCGAAGGAAGAATAACGCGAATAGACGATTTGATCTTCTTGATGTCCGCCCTCTGGTACAAAAACCTTATTGCCAAGACAAGAAGCGTAGCAAATATTCCAAGGTGAAAAGCTTTTGTCCACCCAGAGATGGAGGTCGGAAGCACGAAGTCGTACATCTGAATGACGAGGCTCTTGAGATGCTCAATATTGAAGGGATGAAATTCAAGCTGTCTATTTGTGGCAAATCGTGCGACCAGCATGTTGCGGATCAACCAAAGAACGAGAGGCAGACAGGCAATGCCCAAAAAAAGAATTATCTCGCCGAGCTTGTGTCGGAAAGGCTTATGGCTAAGAACGAGCAACGCAAGAACTGAGACCGGAAAAACGGTGATTCCAATATAACGTGTCGCTGCCGCAAAACCAGCCATAAGAGCAGCAAGCACGAGGAGCTTCGGATTCGGACGCACGAGATACTGGGCAAGAAGAATACAACCTGTCATAGAGAACGCGATATATGGAGATTCGGACCAAGCCATTGAATGTATAGATAATACCGGTGCCGATAACACAACGATAGGGATCATAAGGCCAGTGGCCAGCCTGTCATGTCTCGTGCACATGTAAACCGCAAGGGCGACAAGAACAACATTGACACCAAAAAGAATAGATGAAAGAAGGCGAGCTGCCAGAAGAATATCATTCCCTGTAAATAAGCCAATGACTGCTAGCAGTAACGGGAACACCGGTGGATAGTGAGTCATGGGCTCGCCGCCAACAAGGAACCCCTTTCCCGCTAACACATTTCTTGCGACCTCAATATAGACGGTCGAGTCCGGGCTAACTCCCGGGCCTTGCGCCGTGATCTGGTACATTACTGCGGAAGCACACATGCCAAGCAAGATCATCAGGACAAAAACGCTTATTTGTTTCCTGCGTAGCCTGAAATATCCCTCTTGAACCAGTTGAGACATGGTATCTCCTGTTTGAAGTCGAATGCTTGAGTTAAGCCGCGCCGCGAAGCGGGGTCGGCTGGATTGGCTGGTTGGATGTTATTTTGTTTCTACTACAATACCAACTCCCTAAAGTCGCTTTCCCGAAGAATCCGTATCTGGTATCCATCCGTTATTAGCTTCTCGGCTTTTCGATGTTTTGAACTTTTCTCATGACCAGCCAGTTTCTTAACGTCTTGATCTCCCACGACAAGGATTGTTGTTCTCTTATTGACTCCTTCAGCTACCGCACAACCGGCCTTCGCAGCCATTTCAGCAGCCACTGCTCTTGATATTTTGAGAGCCCCCGTGAAAACAATTGTCTCGCCATACAGCACACCATCAGGATTGCCATCTTGGGCAATTCTGCCGGACGAATATGGAAAGCCGATGCGTTGTTCTACTCGTTCAAGCCATTCGCTCAAGCCTATCCCAGTCTTTTCTATAGCTGCAAAGATAATATGCGCTGCCGCTTTCGCATCCTCAAGGGCATCATGATGTTCAAATTGGTATCCGATAGCAGCACATACATTTGAAAGGCCATACCCGCGGTAGGCAAATTGCTCCCACGTCCGTCGGGCCACGCACGCTGAGTCGAGCCAAGTGCAAGTTGGTTCACGCATGCCGTACTTTTCGCAGGCCTGTTTAATTGCCACGCGGTCGAAGTGTGTATGACAGACTGCGATCCGACCATCCATCTGGTTAAACAGGAAGTCTACAACGTCCGGAAAGGTCGGGGCGCCTTCTACTTTAGACTCGTCAATACCGTGTATTGAAATATTGATTTGATCGAAGAAATCCTCCGGATCAATGTAGGTTTTCCATTCTTTCTGAAGCAAGCCATCCGTAAAGGATACAAGGCCAACCTGGCAAATTGAGGATACATCAGGATTTGCTGTCTCAAGGTCCAAGGCTACGAAGTCCACTGCTCTTCTCCTGCAATGGTAGATTTCTTCTTACCACCAAACCGCAACATCTCGTTTTTCAGGAATAGTTTCTTTTATATATGCCTGCGTCAAGAACTTGTGTTCATTGCTGTACACTCTGTGATATTTGTCTCTTAAATATACGGAGATACTTTTATCTGGTGCGTTTATCGCTTCAGAGAAGTCCTTGGTTTCAAATGCTAAGTTCAGCAGAGGGAGATTAATTTCAAACGAATCATCGTCATAATAATGGAACTCTACAAGAATCAAATGTTCAACCATCCTTTTATCGATGCTCGTGTATCCGTACCATTTCTGCTGGAATCTACTTTCATCATATGCTTTTAAAGGTTTATGACAGTCCGGGCAGGCATTTTTGGTCGACTTTTCTTTTAATTTTCTTTGTTGTGTCTGTATTGCATCCAATTCCGCCTTTGTGAATTCGCGCTTACATCCTGTGCATTTCTTGAACACCATTTTTTGTCCTTTTATCTTTTCGGTTTTCTCATCTAACGACGAAATCACCCGGAGCATAGCGATCGGGTTATGTGGTTTCTATTTCCTTTAACGTTTTTCCTTCTCTGTTTTTCCAAGCTGTGAGACCATTGGCATGACCACCGTGGATTACAGCCGCAGCCGCACTTGGGCTGGAAAATTCTTCATCTCG
>JAVEVM010000599.1:0-3626 GCA_034005055.1 Desulforhabdus sp.
AAGATATTTACATCATTTGGAGAACTTTGGAGATCAGGAATACTTCTATGTAGTCATTCGAACCGGCGGCACCGAAGAAGGGAAGAAGGAAGCCGAACAATTTGCAGAAAGGATGGCGCAAGAGCTTCATAAGCACTCCGAGCTCATTCAGAAGCTTTATTACAAAATCTCGGCCAAAGACTTCGGTGACGGCACCCTTCTTTTCGCAACCCCTGCGGAAGCTAAAGCTCTCAGCGACATGGTTGTTTATTTGACGCCTTATCTGAACACCTGGATGGCTAAAGGAAGTCTGCCCAATTTCATCGAAATGATTGCCAGACTTCTGGCAGGCGAGAATCATACACCGGTTGAAGTCGATCCTTCCCTGTTCGGTCAAGGGCTGGGAATGCTGAAACATTTTCTGGAAAACCTGCACGACAGCATTGCGGGAAAGGCGGAGAGGCACCATCTGCTTCAATTCGGGGAGACGGGCACCCATTATTTTTTCACATCCAACGGCCATCTCCTCATCATGCGTATCCTGCCGGTGAAGGATTTTCAGACCCTGGATGTGGTACAAAAACCGTTGAAGGCTGTGCGGGAAGCTTTACAGGCCACCCGAACCGAGTTTCCCAATGTGCAAGCGGGACTCACCGGCCGGCCTGTACTGCAGGCTGACGAAATGCAAACCACCGACAAGGATATGACCAGGGCTTCGGTGGCTGCCATCGTGCTGGTAGGGTTAATATTCATGTTCATTCTTCGAGGCTGGCTGAGGCCTATGCTCCTGGTCACATCCCTGGTTTTAGCGATCATATGGACCTTTGGCTTTGCCACCATCTCCTTTGGACAGCTTAACCTTCTTTCCATCGTTTTTACTCTGGTTCTGGTAGGAATCGGCGTCGATTTCGGAGTCCACATGCTGCTGCGCTATGTGGAGAACAGGAAAAACGGCAGCGGGGCGCAAGAAGCGGTGCAGATATCCATCTTCAAAACCGGCCCCGGCATTATCATGGGTGCGCTCACCTCGGTTTGTGCCTTCTATTCAGTATTGGGCTCTGATTTCCGCGGACTCGCCGAGTTGGGTCTTATAGGAGGAACAGGAATACTTCTGAGCCTGCTCGCAATGCTGACCATTTTGCCGGCACTGCTGCTGATTACCGAGAGAAATCGACGCCGCCCCGCAAATTCGACGCGTGTTGTGGCTTTTCCGGTTTTGGATCGTATATCGACCCGTCCTCTACTGCTGTTGCTCATCCTTGCAGCTGTAAGCATTGCCGCCATGCCGGGGCTCTTCAATCTCCATTTCAGCTACAATCTTCTGGAATTGCAGGCTAAGGGGCTCGAATCCGTGGAATACGAAAGACGTCTGATTAGCGAATCGGACGAGTCCACCTGGTATGCCATCATGACGACCGACTCGCCGGAAGCCGTCAATGAACTGATCAGCAAAGTCAAGAAACTGCCGAGCGTTGGAAAAGTTGAAAGCATACTGGATTTCATCCCCGAAGCGGACGAGCAGAAAGCTCTTTATGCAAAAGCGGTTGCGGCTCTGGATCAAATTACCACGCGACCGCCGGAAGCCCCGATTCCCAGTGCAAGCGCCATGATCGCGGCATTGGATAGACTAGAGGCAGCTTTGGAAAGCATTGAGGAAAAACTGTTCGCTGCCGGAGCCACTAAAGAGATGGTCGTGCTCAACCAGAGCATGGAATCAGTTCAGGCTACTCGTGCAATCTTGGAGCATGGCGGTGCTGAACCGGTCCGTTTGGATGAGTTGCAGCAGGAATTAAACCGCGAAATCGAAGAGTCTCTTGGACATCTCAAACGACTCCTGAGTGCAAAGAGTGTGGCTCCCGAGGACATTCCAGCCTCGATTCGCGATCTATTTATAGGCAAGGATGGCAGCTGCCAGGTAAAAGTCGCGCCGCTGGACAACATCTGGAACTTTGACAAACTGAAACAGTTCGTGGCAGACTTGCGCGGGATTGATCCGACCGTGAGTGGAGTACCGGTAGGCGTTATGGAATCCGCTCAATTGATGCATCGGACGTTTCTTTCGGCCGCCGGTTTGACGATTATCCTGGTGAGCTTAATGCTGTGGCTCTATTCGCGCTCCGTGGCCTATGTGGGCCTTACCCTTCTGCCTCTGGCTGTAGGGGTCTTGTGGCTGTTGGAGTTAATGGGATGGGTGGGAATCCATTTCAATCTGGCGAATTTTTTTGCTGTCCCGATTCTCATTGCCATTGGAGTGGACGGCGGTGTGCATTTCCTGGCACGCTGGGGCGAGTTGAAGGATCATCAAGCGCTTTTTTCAACGAGCACACCCACCGCCGTGTCCCTCAGTTTTACGACCACTATGATCGGATTCGGCGGCCTGCTTTTCGCCCATCATCGCGGTCTTGCGAGCCTTGGGGCGGTGATGGTGCTTGGCTCTTTGACCGGACTGGTTTCGTGCCTGCTGGTGTTGCCTGCGGTCTTGAAGCTCGTAAAGCGACCGCATTCGTCCATAGATGAGCAGGCCGAAGAACGCCTCCACACTTACAAGTCTTAATGCGCTCAGCTGTGAGGCGCTATCCGTATTCTTCCGGCTGTTCTCTATTTCAATAGGGCGCCGGCTCGTTTAATGCTTACACTCGAACCCTTGTTTGTTTAGGAACATAAACAAATGCGATATTTGCTGAGGATTCTTTCGGTTGCTCTGTGCCTGCTTATTTGGACCGGCAATTCGCCATCCGCCGAATCTTTGAACTTCGTTATTATCCAACCCGGTCAGCCAGGTACCACTCAGGAAGCACAGCCCGTCATGGACGCTCTTGCCGCTTATCTGCAGCAAAGGCTCCCTGCGAACGTAAAAGTCGCCGGGAGCTATTACAACGTACTGGCAGATGCCCTTGATTTCGTGCATGCAAACCGCCCGCGCTGGGGTATTGTGAGCCTTGGCTTCTATGCACAATTTGTGGAGAATCTTCAAATGACGCCAATTGCTTCAACCCGTCCCGGTGGGTTCAGCAAGAGCATACTGCGGCTCGCCGTCGGTAAAGATGCTCCGGACAACTGGCGCGATTTGCGAGGCACGGTTTTCGGCTCGATGTTGTTTGCCCCCGAGCTCGCGGCTTGCGAATTGTTCGGGTATCAGGCGAGACAACTGCCCTTCAAGCTTGCTGGAACATTCCAACCCTTGAAATCTCTGCGGGCTGTCGGCAAAGGTTCGGAAACCGGCTTAGTAGTGGACAGGCTTCAGTACCAATCCATGCAGAGCTTACCGGTGGCCAAGGCCGTCAAGATCATTCAGACCACGAAGGAATTGCCCACCAGCCCTGTGGTCTGGTTCGGAGATCCTGATGATCAGTCGGAAAATCTGTCTAAGACTCTTACTGCAATGCGCGATGATCCGGATGCTGCAAGTTTACTGAAGATATTGCAGACCGATGGCTTCGGACCGCCTGATCCCGACCTAAAGCGATTAAGACTGGATGCTTCTAATGCAAGCTGTCGTCCGTAGTTTGTTGGTTCTTTTATTGCTCGCGGCGTGCGCCCGCATCTCCGGGCTGCCGCAGGAGCAGCTTTCAGGAATGCCCGCCGCGGATATTGCCGAGCTTGAAGCGAGCATTATCCTGTGGGCACCGTGCAAACGCATAGATGCG
>JAVEVM010000600.1:0-3621 GCA_034005055.1 Desulforhabdus sp.
TGGAGTGTGGAAACCAGATAGAGAGACGGAAAAGAGTAGTGTGTCAGGGAGTGCGCTGCACACCCTGACCTGCAAAGGTCTCGATCTCTTCGCGCCTGCTACCAGTTGCTTGAATGCTGTCTGAAAACGTACTGGGCGTGGATAAACCGCGCCCCTGCATTTCATTCCGGTTTGTTGTGTAAGGGCGGCCTTCATGCCCGCACATTGCCTACACAGATTGCCTGCTGTGAGCAATTTTCAGACAGCCTCTTAAAGGTCGTGACAAGCCTCTCCAATAGTCCGGCCTCTTCAACCCCACGCTCCGTGCTCCATGCTCTAAGCTCTATTCTCTAAGCTCTATGTGAGACCGCCAGGCTCAGGTAACGGTTTTCCTCTTCAAACATCAGCTTTTTATCGACCATCATACGCAGAAACGGCACGATCTTTTCCTCGCCGAGGTCCGGAAAACGCCCAACGATGCTTCTAAGGGACTGGTGAGCCTTACAGAAAAGGTAGATGGCCCGCGATGACCCCGTGAGGCGATGGGTGAGTACTTCGCCTCCGACGGTTCTTTGAGAAATGATCATAAATTCTCTGCCATCGCGATAGCTCAAAATCGGAGAACGATAAAAACCTTCATGGAGCTTTCGGTAATGTTTTTTCCAAAGTCTCACCTTTTCTTTTACCGGTCTCCACAGTTTTCGCTGCCGCCCGAGATTACCGCGATAGGCTTGAATCATAAATCTTGTTGACTCTGCTATATCCGGAGGGAAAAGCAGCGAGTAGCTTGGATGGTTAAAGACGGCTTTCAAGCCGAACGCTTTCGGGTTTTCCCAAACGGGACTGCCCAGACCTAGCCAGAAATGCACCAGTCGCAGGGGCCGAAAGGGCAGGGCAAAGTCCAAACAGCGCAGCGTTTCTTCCACATCTTGGGCGTCACTACCCGGAAAATACACAATTAGATTTGAAACGTCAGCCACGCCAAGCTCCTCGCAATCCTTCATTATTTGAAGATTTTGAATGGCCGTTGTTCCTTTGTTCATCTTTGCCAGCAGCCTCGAGCTGAGCGCCTCGATTCCAATCTGAACCTCCGTCAGGCCGGCATCGCGCATGGCTTCCAGCATGGGCTTCGGTGTTGATGCTCTAATCTCAGCAAATAAACGTAAGTCCTTGTTCAGTTCTGCAAGCTGTCGAAAAGCTTCCGCGCCGCCTTTGACAGGGAGCGAGTTGTCCATAAAAGCGACGGAAAGGGTCTTATGTTTACTCGTTAAAAGATCGATTTCAGAAACAACCTGGCCGGCCTGCTTGCTTCTGTATCCTTGCCACTGCAGATTAAGATTGCAGAAAGCACATCCTCTGCTTTGTCCCGATGCATCGGTCTGCTTCCACCAGCAGCCGCGCGACATTTCAACGGGAAGAGAGGGGAAGAAGCGTTTTTCGAGCTGCAGGGAATCGAGCAGCTGAAAGTAGTCGTCGAAATCGGGCCGGGGAAGCTCGCTCATCTTTTCCAATTGGGAAAAACAAGCACAGGTCTCCCGCTCTGCCTCTGTACGCCGGATAAGACCGGGGATCTTTGGCAGATCAGGGGAGCCGGCTGGATCCATGAGGCGGCTTACCAGTGCGCTTAAGGGTAGCTCGCCTTCGCCCAAAACGAGGTAGTCGACTTGGGGAAAGAGTTTGAAAGTCTCGGCCGGCACCTTACCGCAGACTACCGAACCGCCGATCACGATCGGAAGATCTGGTCGCCTGCGTTTGATCTCGCGGATGAAATAAAGGGATGAGCTCAACTGACAAAGAGAGATGGAAAAACCGGCAAGGCCGCAGCCTTGCCAATTCTGTGCCTGGATAAACTGGTTGGAAGCTGCTTCAATTCGTACCAGCAGGCTTTCAAAATCGATCTGGCGCGACTCGCGTCCGTTGCCGGCGTTTCGGTAATAAAAGCGCTTTATGACTTCGCTTCGCTCCGGATATAACAGCGCGCAATAAAGTGATTCAGCAACCCAGGTCCGTTCCGAAAAGCGTTTGTAAAGCTCGTATCCTATCGCCACTGCCAGCTTCAAATAAAAGTGATGAGCTACGACGCCGACCCCGGGCAGCCTGGATTGCAAGTATGCTTTCAGTGCGCCGAGCTGGATTGACGGCTGGTTGAACAACGGCCAGGGTGTTGAAAGCAAAGCCACAGCAAATGGTTGTGGGGGCGGCGAATTGATGATGTTTGTCCTCTCTGGTAGAAGTAATGTCGTAGTGGAAGATCAGCTCGCTGCAACGGTCGCAAGGTCTCTAAAGAATCCTGCAACTTAAGCCGTACGGCAGTTCGCGGTAAGACATTGCAGCACCTGTTAACCTAACTTAGCATGTCACGGTTGGCAACCCTGCAATATTAAGCTACCCGCCGCAGATGCTCCTTTATGGATCGGAATGGGTATCAATAGACCAGCGTTGATTTGGCCGTTAAAATCTCTTGAATGAGCGCTCCGGCCTCAGTTGGGATCATGCCCGGAATGAGCTCCGATTCTTCGACATGGCGTTCTTTGATGCAGGGGTGCGGACCAGGATCCGCCCGCCTTCCTCGATAAAGTTATCCACCAGCTGCTTTAAGGGTTGAAGCCCTGCCGCAAAAATATGGCTCAAACAGCCCGGAGTGGCCAGGAAGAATGCTGAGACCTGCAGTGCGATCACCGCTTCTACCTCCATCGCCTGGGCCGCGTTGGCCAGCACAAAAGGCAGGGTTGCCCGCTCCATGAGTCAAAATGAGCGTATCGGGCAAAACTGTTATCGGGCCATTTCAGGCCGCGCTTAAAACAGCTTGAGCAGCTTCTGCATGAGCTGCGGGCCGCTTGACTGTCTGGGCTATTAACAGATGTTTAAACAGTTTGGTCTCTTGTGTTAGGCTTGTTCTGTTGGAAAGAAGGTGTTGAAAGAATTTCTGACGCTTGCAGGTTCTTGACTCATTTGATTTTCCAAAAAAATAAGGCAAACTGAATCGGGTGGCACCTGAATTGCTTGACAGGTCGGCAGTGGGCGGCGAAGGCAACGTGAATTATAGCCGTTGCTGCATGCAAGATGCCCGATGGACATGATGTGCTTTGCCCCGAAACGACGCTGCCGTTCTCCGGAATCAAATGTCCGAGACGATTGACAGCCGACGCGGAATTTTGCCACCATATACCAGCAGCGTCGGCGGAAAATAAGGTTTGGAATGGCATGAAACACAATCGACTAGTGCTCCATATCTCCGATCGAGACAAATGGCTTCCCATTCTCAATGAGCTCAACGGCCTGATAAGAGCGGATGCGCACGTCCGGTTCCAGGTGGTAATCGTCGCCGACATCTTTGCAGGTGCCGTGTGCATTGCCTGCAACAAGAGCCTGCGCGATCAAATGGCTGAGCTCGTCAATTCCGGGCATACCATCGCTGTTTGCGAGGAATCCCTGCGCTCACTCAATATTCGGGTGGATTCCCTGCCGGAGTTTGTTCAATCCGTGCCCAATGGTCTGGCTGAAATCATCAAAAGACAAAGGGACGGTTATTTATATGTGAAGGTGTGATGCAACTCGAAATCGAAAGGGAAGGAGGTGACCGAAATGGCAAAAATGCTGTTCATTATTTCCAACGGCTTTGAGAAAGCCGGTAGGGCGACG
>JAVEVM010000601.1:0-3613 GCA_034005055.1 Desulforhabdus sp.
AGTGGCAACCCTAAAGGGCTGCGCTACATGAAGAGCGTATTCTCGGACAAGCTCCTAGTCCCATTACCCTTCTTCAAAATGTCATAGCCCAGATTCAAAGTTGTCATTGGGAAATCTTCCAATCCCTTTTGATACTTGTTACTTATTTAAAACTATATAGTGGCGTTTCAGTCTATGACGATCTTGCGAAGAATATGGTAGAATTGTGAAAAATCGATCCGAGCAGTGAAATGTTGTTGGAATAGGTTCCTACCAGCACTGGACTGATCGAATCGGCGGAACAGTGGCTCCTGATGAGATACTGCTATTTGGGAGCGGCCTTCTTGCGGTATTCGGTTGGCTGAACGCCCTCATTTCTTTTGAAAATCTTCGCGAAGTAACTCGGATCTTGGTATCCCACTTCCAAACAAATATCTATCATGCTCTTATCGGTCTGCTGCAGGAGGCTCTTGGCAATGGAAATTCGCACCGAGGTGAGGTACTGCTGAAATGAAGTGCCCATTTCCTTACGGAATAAGTGGCTCAAATAATAAGGATTCATTCCCACGGCATCGGCTAAGCCTCTTAGAGAAATCTCCTGATTGTAATTTTTCCAGATATACTCTTTGGCCTTTGTGAAAACCGCAGTGTGCCGAATGTTACGGTTCTGGTAAATACATGCAAAGAGCTGATCGAAGGCTTTCATCAAGAAATAATAAAGGGTCTCCTGGCCGTCATCCTTGGACAGGTTCTGCACACATTGATACTTGAAGCCGAGAATTTCTTCCAGGTTTGCTCCCGCCTCAACCGCAGCCCTGGCAATGACAAATACAACCTCCAGCGCTCTTGCTTTCAAGATGCCCAAGTGCTCATTGCTGCGAAAGAGCGCAGGGCCGAGTATCTCATCCAGAAGTGCTTTGGCTTTCTTTCGGTCGCCGATTTTGATCAGATCGATCAGCTCTTTTTCTTTGTAGAAACTCCCGCCAGTGTGAACAGGCTGACTCGGCAGCACATAGTCATCCGACTGCAATATCTTGCCTAAAAAAATCTCCTCGGCGAGGAGCGATTGCTGACGTGAGATCTCGAGCTGTTGGTGACGGGCCAATAAATCGATTCTGGAGAAATAACTGGCAATCAGGAAGAGCAGATCGGCTGCTGCCTGGACCTTGCGCTCGGAGCGGACCGGAATGGTGGTGAGGAGCTTCATAAGAACGGCTTTATCCAAGGGAAGACCTTCCATTCTGCTTAGAAAATGCTGCTCGGTATAGCTATCCAGGTGCCGAAGCAAAACCGGGCCGCAGACAAACGCCGCCGCGTTGTTCTCCGCATCCATCAACGCAGCGGTAAACTCGATGACACCGGCATGGCATTGGAAAATATACGGCTCTCCGGTTTTCAGTGATATCTGAATAGCCCGGTTGACATCTTTCAAACACTTCTTCCGGCCCGTCATAGAGGTCCGGATGGTGTAGCAGAATGGATGACCGTGTCCTTCAATGGAGCGAACTCCTTCTTCGTCTTCTACCTGAAAAAGCCGCACCTCCAACTTGATGGCTTCCCGATAGGAATCAAGAATTCTGGAGAAAAGCTTTTCTTCAAGATATTTGGAGGAGTATTCCGTTTGCATCCTTCCCCCCACCGAACACCGATTAGCACTTATTACGATCTTTCTGATTTTATGGCTCTTCGCGGATTAGCGGGATTCAGGCGGGTTCAAGTCGGAGACTTGAACCAACCAAGCGGCTGAGTCGGGAGCATATCCCGCTAATCCGCAATGAGCCGATTTTATTTAAGGCACTTATAGATGATCGTTCACAGAAAGTGGCTGCTTACCTGTTGATTCAACACTTTCTTGATAGAGATGCAACATTCAGCTGGAGATCCTGCTCGCCCCCCGCAGCCGCACCGCAGTCGCTCAACTTCAGCAGTTCGGCTGCTTTCTTGATGCCGTCGATCGCATCGACCCCAAATCCATCGGCTCCAATACTATCGGCGAATCGTTGAGTAATCGGGGCTCCACCAATCAGGGTTTTCACTTTTCCTTTGAGCCCGGCCTTGCGCAGAGCTATGATCGTATCCTCAACCGCATGCATGGTGAGCGTGTAAAGACAGGAGAGCAGCAGAAGATCGGGCTTTTCGCGCTTCACCATTCTCACAAATTGTTCCGGAACGACATCGACACCGAGATCGATCACCTCAAAACCGGATGCCTGCATGAACATGATCACGATATTTTTACCGATATCGTGCACGTCTCCCTCTACGGTACCTGCCACAGCTTTACCGACGGGCTGCTTAAGCGATGTTCCGAATGCCGGACGCAGAACATTGAAACAGACTTTGGTGGCCATCGCCGAAACCAAAATATTGGGAATGAAGTATTCGTAGCTCTTCCACTTCTCACCTACGACATCCAATCCCTTCAGGATGCCCTGGGAAATTATGGTTGCAGGCGAAAGTCCTTCCTCCAGGCACTGCTCGGTGATTTCAACAGCCTTCCTGGTGTTGCCCTTGACAATCGCCGACTCGAGCTGACGAATTGAATTCATTTCAGACTTCCTGCATATGCACTTGAGGCATGTTAGCTAACCCGGGATCCCGAGCCTTAACGAGCCCGGGTTAAGAACGATTATAATTTTCTGATATCTTTTCAGCTTGGAGCTGTCAAGAGCTCGCTTATCTAATGAGGAGCTCCTAACGGCACCGATGGCTGTTTAACCGTTACTCGGAGCCCACCAGGCAAAGAATGACTCCTTTTGCGTTTTGCAGCAGCTTGTTGGCAAAACTTCCCAAAAGAAACGGGGTCTTTTTCTGCAGGCTCTTCTTGCCGATCATGACCATCTGGTAATGCTCCCGGGCGATCTCATCAAGCAGATCCCGAGCAATCCCGATCCTGGCCGGCTCAACTCTCATCGTGATATTTTCCGCTCTTATTCCATTCTGAATCAGAGCATTTTTGCCCTCGGCCATAACGTCCTCGAACTGCTGTTTATAGTCGGACTGCCACTTATCGATTTGAGCTTTTCTGGCTGCTCTTTCTGCAGGGTCCAGAATATGCCCGTCATCCCAGAGATAGGGCGGCATGGGAGGCATTATATGGACAAAGGCGTACTCCGAATAGGGCAAAGGGGATGTATTTTCAGCTGCATGCCGATTAAGCATGCGGCCCCCGGGCACACCTTGGACGGCAATCAGCACTTTTTGCGTTTGATTAAGCGGCGCATCCACCACCCATACACTGATAGCGCCACTGTACTCGGCGACTCTTCTCGACACACTGCCGACCAAAATGGTTTCCACCGGGCTTAAGCCGCGACGGCCGAGCACAATCGTGCCTATGTTTTTTTGTTTGGCTTCGCCTACGATGTCCATTGCCGGGTCGTCACTGTTCAGCTTCAACTGGACTTCAATGTTGCTTTCGGGAAATCCATTTTCCAAAAAAACATTGCGGGATTGTTCAAGAATCCCGCCACCCATTCTTTTCTCCGCTTCAGCGCTGACTTCGTATTGTTGGGACAGCTCGCCGAGGGCTCTGAAATGCGCGCTGCCAAGAGATTGCACGCAGTGGTAAAGCAACACTTTGCAATCGGGTACTTCTTTGAGGATCCTCGCCATAGAAACCAATGACTCGTTG
>JAVEVM010000602.1:0-3604 GCA_034005055.1 Desulforhabdus sp.
CTGCGCTGGCAGCTGTGCTGCAAGAGATCGAGCGTGCCAGAGCGCAGCTGGAAAGTGCTCTGGCCGACCGCCTGCAGGTCGATGTGGAAGAGAACAAATTGGCAGCGTTGCAGGCCAAGCGGGCAGAGATGCAAGCGGAGCTGCGCCTGGCAGAGTTGAATCTTTCCTATTGTACGATTAAGGCGCCCATCGCCGGCTATATAGCGCAGAAGCGAATCCAGGTGGGCGACCGAGTCCAGCAGGGTGGTGCATTGCTGGCCGTGGTACCTTTGCAGGAGGTTTACATCGAGGCCAACTTCAAAGAAACGGAACTGGAAAATGTCCGGTTGGGGCAAACTGCGGAAGCTCGTGCGGACCTCTACCCCGATTACACCTACAGAGGAAAAGTAGTGGGTATTCGGGCCGGAACCGGCGCGGCCTTTTCCCTGCTGCCGCCGGAAAACGCCACCGGCAATTGGATCAAGGTGGTTCAGCGTATTCCGGTAAAGATCAAGCTTGACGCTCCGCCCCCGCCTGATTATCCGCTGCGCGTGGGACTTTCGCTGGAGGTGACCATATCGACGGCGAACCATACCGGTCCAAGGCTCATGGCAGAACGAACAACAACCAAATCAGCCGGGTTGCACTCGAGTGAATCTTCCAACAGTCCCGCAAACCAATAAGTGGCTGGTAGCACTGGCGGTCATTCTGCCCACCTTCATAGAAGTTATGGATACCAGCGTGGTGAATGTGTCATTGCCGCACATTCAGGGCAGCCTGAGCGCCGGGGTCGATGAAGTCACTTGGGTATTGACATCGTATCTGGTCTCCAATGCCATCATCATACCCATTACCGGATGGCTGGCGAGCATCTTCGGCCGCAAGCGCTATCTTATTTTTTCAGTGACCTTATTTACCCTCAGCTCGTTGGCGTGTGCGGCGGCTCCATCTCTTTCGGTTCTGGTGGTAGCGCGCATCTTCCAAGGGCTTGGCGGCGGCGGGCTCCAGCCCTTATCACAGGCTATCCTGCTGGAGGCATTTCCCGTTGCCGAGCATGGCATGGCGATGGCGGTGTTCGGTATGGGCGTCGTCTTTGCCCCCATTTTGGGTCCGGTTATCGGTGGATGGATCACTGACAATTGGAGCTGGCGCTGGGTGTTCTACATCAACCTTCCTGCCGGTGCCCTGGCTATTTTTATGGCGATCCTGCTGATTCACGACCCGCCCTATATCCGCCGCGCCAAATTGCACATCGACAAGTGGGGCCTGTTTTTGATCTGTGTGGGCCTGGGATGTTTACAGGTGGTACTGGACAAGGGGGAGCGGGAAGACTGGTTCGAGTCCAATTTTATTGTCGCTTTGAGCCTAATTGCAGCGGTCGCTCTGATTGTTTTCGTGATAGTCGAACTGCGTGCGGAGCATCCGGTGGTTAACCTGCGGGTATTCCGAGATCGGACTTTTGCGACCGGTAATGTTATCATGTTCATGGGTTTTTTCTGCTTGTTTGGTGGGATAGTGCTATTGCCTTTATATGCCCAGACTCTCATGGGATACACCGCGGTATGGGCGGGATTGCTGCTGGGTCCGGGCGGCATAACCAGTCTAATGATTATGCCCGTTGCGGGGGCTTTGATGAAGAAGGGGGTCAGTCCTCGGCTGCTGCTGGCGATAGGTTTGAGCATCATGGGCTATTCTCTTTGGCTGATGTCGGGGTTCAACCTGCAGGCAGATTTCATGTCTATTGCATGGCCGCGCATCATCCAGGGATTTGGCATCGGCCTCTTTTTTGTGCCGCTTTCCGCTGCCACCTACAGTAATATTCCAAGAGAAGAAATGGGCAACGCGTCAGGTATCTTCAATTTACTTCGAAATCTGGGAGGTAGTTTCGGTGTCGCCTTTAGCGCAACACTTTTAGCTCAAAGGTCGCAGCTTCATCAAAACTTCCTGGTGGAGAACGTTACTGAGTTCAGTCCTCAGCTCCGCATTTATATGCAGCAGCTCATGGATTTGCTGCCCGGCCACTTCCTGCTGCCTGCCGATTCCGCCAAAATACTGGCGTCGCTTTATCGGGAAGTGCTGCGCCAGGCAAATATGCTCGCATTCAATGATATATTTTGGATATTTGCCTGGTTTACCAGTTTGCTGGTTCCTTTGACACTGCTCATGCGACGGCCCAGGGGGGGCGCAGCAGTTAAAGTGCCGGATGGGGCACATTAGAAAAATCAGGTTCAATCGCAGCAGAATTAGACGGTTGCGGCTGAGGGACTTTGAACATACCAATGTACCGCCTACCGTATCCGTCATTCCCGCATGTTTCTGGCGGGAATCCAGGCATACGAAGAGGCATAGCACTGGGCTGGATTCCAGCTAAAAGGCTGCGGGAATGACGATCTCAATCTCTAAAACGGTATTTTGGTAACTTCGAGTCCCTAAGTACTAATTAGTGCAGGCGGGAAGGGCGGTCTATGAAACAACCCGGAAATATACTCGTTGCTGTTGATGGATCCGATCATTCCTTAAATGCGATCAATTACGTAGCCGGTTATTGTTCAGCCGCCACCTATGTCAGTCTTATCTATGTTCTGCCTAAGCGCCCGGAACAGGTTTTCTGGCAGGTCAATATGGACGAAGCATTCATCGCGAGGATGAAAGACAAATATGCCAGATGGGAGAAGGAGCAAAGAGATACAAGCATGGACTTCCTGCAATCGGCCAGAGCTCTGCTCGTCAGGCGCGGGTTATTGGAGAGCCGGCTGCAAATCATTCTGGCGGACCGGCAGCTGGGGACGGCCAGCGACATCGTAGCAGAGGCCCAAAAGGGTTATGACGCACTTGTTGTGGGCCGTCGCGGTCTAAATAAAATGGGCAGCTTTCTTCTTGGCAGTGTTTCCGACAAAATTGTCGAGCTTGTGCAGGACCTGCCGGTTTGGGTAATTGGCGGGAGTGTTCATTCGAGCAAAATGTTGGTGGCTGTCGACGGCTCGGAGAATTCAGCCAAAGCTGTGGATCACATGGCTGGATATGCGGCCGATATGGGTGCAGAGGTAACCCTTTGCCACGTGATAAGAGGCGATGAATGGGTGTTCGGTGCCACCGTGTTTGAACTGGACCGGGATATCGAGCGGCGATTGGAAGAATGGCGCAACAAAGGTCTGCAAAAGATGTTCGCCGACTACCAGATGCGCCTGAGGGCAGCAGGTGTTAAGGCCGACCAGATTTCCGTCACCTGCATAACCCGGAGCTTGAGCCGTGCAGCGGATATTTTGAAAGCGGCCGGCGATGGAGGATACGGTACCATCATCATGGGGCGCCGTGGAATTTCCAAAGTTCGAGAATTCCTCATGGGCCGTGTGACCACCAAAGTTTTGAACGGTGCGGAAGGTCTGGCCGTCTGGATCGTGCCGTAATAAGGTCATGGTTATACTTGGATGGGCTGATTAGACAGGTATTGGCCGCGATAATCAGCTCCATGGTAGCGCCGCCTGCCAGGGCGGCGCTGGGTCGGTATGGACAAAGGGCTTTGGATCCACTACCCGACAACAAGCGTAGCCCCGGAAGACGGCGCTACCGAGCAGCAATTATCACGATCAAGCCTCTGAGCTCATCGCTTCGACCCGGTGGCATG
>JAVEVM010000603.1:0-3604 GCA_034005055.1 Desulforhabdus sp.
CCGAGAGCTGTCATTTCGAGCCGAAGGCGAGAAATCTTGTGCTTGCAAGTGGCTGATTTTACAGATTTCTCACTACGCTACGCTCCGTTCGAAATGACAAAAGAGGCATTGTCGGACAAGCTCCTAGAACTTCAAACACCACAATGGGCCAAATAACAAAGCCGATACCGCTTTGCAAGCGCATTCTATTGTGTTCCAGCCGATATAGCGCTGAAAAAACCCTTTCACTCGTTATCCCTGGCGACCGGCTCTGCAGTTTCTCTGGAATAGGACTTTTGCCGACAGCTCAAAGTAAGTTATACTTTTGGAGGTTGAAATCTCTGATGTCGCCGCCAATACGCACCTGGGCACGGGCTTCATCGGGCGGCTTCTCAGCAACCGCGGGATGAGAGATCAAAGCTGTAGCATTTTGCTTCGAACCTTCGCAAAAGCGCAGAGCCACATGTCGAGACCGAATATCATTTTAACTGGATTCATGGGCACCGGGAAAACCACAGTTGGGAGGCTCCTGGCCGATCTGTTGGGCTATGATTTTGTTGACACGGACCAGATGATCGAGGCGAGAAGCGGCCAGTGCATCAGCGAAATATTTCGCGAAAAGGGTGAGGCCGCTTTTCGGGCGATGGAAGCTTCTGTCGCTCAAGAATTATCCGAGAAAGAAGGGCTTGTCATTTCCACCGGTGGCCGAATGATGCTGGATTCTGCTAACGCAGCGGTCTTGGGCAAGCGGGGGCGAATTTTCTGCCTGGTTGCCGCTCCTGAGGAAATTGTTCAGCGTGTTACGCAAAACTCCGAGATCCAGAGGCCTTTGCTTAACGCACCCAATCCCATGGAGCGCGTGGTTGAGCTGCTGCAACAACGAGGAGAAGCGTACAGTCGGTTTCCACAACTTGCAACGTCCAATAAAAGTGCAGAAGAGCTGGCAAGTCTTTTAGCCGGCGTGATTCAGGCTGATCCCGATTTGCGTTTGACCGTTACCACTGTAAGGTCAGGGCGCTTTACGGCGGAGGACTGAACCACTCCACGCTCCAGCTCACCGGCTCAGCACAGCCTCAAACATTATATCTACGGAGGGTTCCAGTCCAGTCCAGATTCTGAATCCCTCAGCCCCTTGATAGACCAGCATTCCGAGTCCGCCCAATGTTCTGCAGCCTCTTTCCTCTGCAGCTTTCAACAGCTTTGTTTTGACCGGATTGTATACAATATCGGCCACAATCAGATCTTCATATAGGCAGTCGGCATCAATAGGCATTTGATCATCATTTGGGTGCATTCCGACACTGGTCGTATTGACCAAGATTTCAGCATGCCGCAGGGCGGTCTTCATTATTTCCCTCTGCATGGGAACAACCTTACTGCAGGATTTCACCTTAGTATTAATGTCTTCCGCTAAATCATGCGCTTTTTGTTCGGTTCGATTACATATAAGAATTTCTCTTGCCTCTCTGAATGCCAAGGTCATGGCAATTGACTTGGCGGCCCCACCGGAGCCGACTATAAAAAAGCTTCTCCCTTCCACCCTGATTCCCGCTCCGGCCTGCAGAGACCTGACGAATCCTTCGCCGTCGGTATTATAGCCCGTAGCAGCGCCACTCTTCAGGCTGACCACGTTGACTGCGCCGATGATTCGAGCCAACTCATCGACTCGATCAATGTACTTCATGATACTCATTTTATGCGGTATGGTGACGTTGTATCCGGCGAAATTCATCCTCGCAATCCCGGCTGCAACCTCTCTCAAGTTCTCCGCAGTAACCTCTATCGGCAGGTACAGATAGTTCAGTCCAAGCTTCTTGAACGCTGCATTGTGCATGACCGAAGAGAAGCTATGGCCCAACGGGTACCCCAGCAACCCGACCAGTTTGGTGTTCACGTCAATAGTCAAGCACACCTTTCGCCCTCTCTACTCAATGTTGTCACATCCGATTCTTTGCTCTAAGACTCGTCTCATCCGGCCTGGAAGTCTCCGCCCGAGCTTTTCTTCCAAAAAATCGACGGCTACACATATAGCCTCTAAATCAATGCCGGTTCGCATACCCATTGCCTCGAACATATGCACGGCATCTTCGGTGGGAACATTGCCTGCGGCCCCCTGGACAAATGGGCATCCGCCAAGGCCACCGACACTGGAATCAAAAGATCGTACCCCGGCCTCATAGCCGCTGAACATGTTTGCCAGGCCAAGACCACGTGTATCATGGAGATGCAGAGAAATTCGTGCTTCGGGCACTTCCGAGCTGAGCCTGCGGACCACTTGCCGTATGGAACAGGGCGTTGCCATTCCCATCGTATCGGCAAGACAGATTTCTTCAGCTCCTGCTCGAATCATTCTTTCGGCAGCGCGCAACACCACATCCTCGGATATGTCACCTTCGTAGACGCAGCCGAACACACACTGCAGTCCCGCTCGCACGCTCAATACGGACGCCAGAGCATGATCGATGAGCTGCACCATCGTCTCCAGCGCTTCAGCGGCTGATCGTCTTATGTTCCTACGGCTATGGGCATCGCTCACTGAAACAGACATACAGACATGTCTGACTCCGCACTTGAGAGCACGCTCCAGACCCTTTCTATTCAAAACGAGGGCAGAAACAATGACATCATCCCGGGCACCGATCGCACGAATAAGCTCCTCAGTATCCGCCATCTGAGGAACAGCCCTCGGGTGGACGAACGACCCCACCTGAATTCGCCTGATGCCGGCTTTTTCCAGCATTTGAAATAGATCGAGCTTTTCCTCCAAGGTGAAAATGCGTGACTCCTTTTGCAGGCCGTCTCGCAACGCTTCATCTTGCAGCTCTATTTTCGCATTTTCCCGACAGATGCTCATTTGGTTCATCACTTCCCGATTGATTATTGAAAATTCCAGGTCCATCATGTTAAGGCGCTAAAGTGCGGCACGTCAAGAATTAGCGAGACAAGGCATTCAGGATTGGTGAAACAGTCGGCAAGAAACCCGGCAGATTCAGGGGGAGATATGAAAAAGGTGCTCGTGCTTCACGGGGTTAACCTGAATATGTTCGGCAAGCGAGATCCCGAACATTATGGAACGCTAACTCTCGATGAAATTAATGAGCAAATCGCCATGCTCGCAAACGAGCTCGGCTGCCTCGTACAGATTTTTCAAACGAACCATGAAGGCGAGATGGTCGAGAGGATTCATCAGGCTCACCAGGAAAAAGTGAATGCGGTCGTCGTTAACGCCGGAGCATGGACCCATTACAGCTATGCCATTATGGATGCCTTGGGCATTCTGACAGTACCGATCATCGAAGTCCATATGTCCCACGTCCAGGCACGAGAACAATTCAGACGCTTTTCTGTCATTGCACCGGTGACGAAAGGCCAGATTAGCGGCTTCGGAGTGAACAGCTATCTGCTGGGCTTAAGGGCTGCATGGGATTTGATCAAAATCAGTGATGAGTAAGAAGAGAAATTGGAGCAAGTCATAAGCCGGGTTCTGTTCCTCTCAGCTCTTTGCGGAGCAGAAAGAGGCAATGATCATTCCTCTAGGCCCGTCGTTGCCGGCGGGCTCAAGCAACCTACCCGAGAGCTCGGACGGGCCGCCCTCTAACGCTCTCCTATTTGGTCTTGCTCCGGG
>JAVEVM010000604.1:0-3599 GCA_034005055.1 Desulforhabdus sp.
TGATCGATCTTGCGCCTGGCTACTCGGTGGATCTTATGAGTTACCTGTTCGGAAGTATTTTAGCTGTTCCCAAATCCGATCTCTTGCTGATGGCCATTTTGGATGTGATTATTCTGTCGGTGGTGTTTTTGTTCTATAAGGATTTTCTTGCCATTTCATTCGATGAAGAATTCGCCAGGGCGATGGGAGTGCCGGTCAAACCGCTGTATTATGTCTTGCTGGCGATGATTGCTCTGTTTGTGGTGATGGTTATCAGGGTGGTCGGACTGATTCTGGTGATCGCGCTGCTCTCAATCCCTCCTTATATGGCGGAAAAATGCAGCCATTCGATGAGCACCATGATGGTGCTGTCGAGTATTTTCAGCGCCGTTTTTGTGATATTGGGATTGTGGCTTTCCTTCTCTTTCAACCTGACCTCGGGTGCAACCATAATCATGGTGGCTGCTCTCTTCTTTTTCCTTTCTCCTCTGATAGAGCGCCTGCAAAAGAGACAGCAAACGGGTTAGTGGGGGTGGCCGGGAGGCAATTGAAAACCGGCAATATTTCGGCCGCCATTAAATTTGGCTTGAAGTGCGAAAAATGAAGGTTATTATGTAGCCATTTTACTATTGAATTGACTAAAGTTGGTTTTTGTCCTGTTATAGGGAGTCAATGGTTTGTATATTACTTGAGAAATTAACAAAAATGATATAGCTTATCGTTATTTTTGCCGGAGTGCCAATGCAACAAGAATACAAGGGGCTGCTTGCATTGGGTGGGTTTAGGGGCTAAATGGAGTGAGGAACCCATCACTCGGTCGATCTTCCGTTGCGATATCTGTAGCGACGAGGGGGAAAAACACTGAATCAGGGTGACGGAATGATTCCAGGTACGAATAAGCGAGAAAGCCAAGCTGATTTTCTCGATACGGGGGAGGTGCGAGAAAATGCAAGGGCGCTTCGCGGCAATCCACACTATGCTCCGCTGAGTCAGATCTCGACACTCACCACCGAAGATGCTGCCGATCAAAAAAGTGACGTTGAAAATCTTCTATCCGGGCGGTTGGGAAGCACCCAAAGCGTTTGGATCCAGCAAATCGAGAAAGCGGTTCGAAAGACCTGCCAGCATTTTATCGACGGCCAGCATGAAGAAGGTTACTGGTGGTCGGAGTTGGAATCCAATGTAACGATCACCAGCGAATACATTATGTTATTGTACCTGCTGGGCATCAATAATCCTCAGGTACAGAAAAGCGCCGTAAAATATCTTTATAACGAACAGCTGGAAAACGGAGCGTGGGCTCTTTACTACGGCGACGAAGGGAATTTAAGCATTACCGTCGAAGCCTATTTTGCCCTTAAGCTGGCCGGCGAAGATCCTGATAGCGAGCCGCTTCGCAAAGCCAAAGATTTCATTCTGTGCGAAGGAGGCGTCGAATCGGCGCGTGTGTTCACAAAAATTTGGCTGGCGCTTTTCGGGCAGTACGATTGGGATAAAATTCCAACTATGCCGGTCGAAGTGGTGCTCCTGCCTGAGCATTTCTTCTTCAATATATACGAATTCAGCATGTGGGCGAGGGGGACGGTAGTCCCCGTTTCCATTGTCATGGCGCTCCGCCCGACTCACGTTCTTCCTCATGGCAAGAAGGTGCCCGAGCTGTTTGTGGGTGGCAAGGCATCCATTTTTCCCCCCACCACAAAAATCACCTACACCCATAAGGTCTTTTCCCTGATCGACCGCTTGGTGAAATGGTTCGAGAAACATCCCGTCCGTTCCTTGCGCCAACGTGCCATTCGAGCTGCGGAAATCTGGACCTTGGAACGTCAGGAAGAGACCGGCGATTGGGGCGGCATTCAGCCGCCAATGGTCTATTCGGTGCTTGCTTTCCACTACCTGGGCTATCCGCTCGACCACCCGGCCATGGTTAAGGGTCTGAAGGCCCTGGAAAATTTCTGTCTGGAGGACGAGCTGGGGCTGAGAATGCAATCCTGCGTGTCACCCGTATGGGACACGGCGCTTACCGCTCTGGCTATGCTTGATGCGGGAATGCCTGCAGATCACCCCAGTCTGAGCAAAGTCGGAGCCTGGCTGGTGAAAAATCAGATCAAGACGGGTGGCGATTGGCAGGTTAAGAATTGCTGCCCCCCCGGAGGCTGGGCATTTGAGTTCGTCAATTCTCACTACCCTGATGTGGACGATTCGGCGGTCATTCTCTACGCGTTGCATCGATTGAGCGATTGTGCCTGCGAAGGTCTGGGATGTGCCAAGGATTCCGGCATGCAATGGTGCCTGAGCATGCAGAGTACGTGCGGGGGTTGGGCTGCCTTCGATCGTGACAATGTCATGATGATCTTGAACCGCATCCCCTTTGCCGACCAGGAAGCGATGGTGGATTATCCCACAGCCGACGTAACCGGTCGGATGCTTGAGGCGATGGGACATTTCGGCTATGATCGCTCAGACAGGCGAGCGCAATTGGCCATTCGCTTTCTGCGCAACCTGCAGGAAAAAGATGGATGCTGGTGGGGGCGCTGGGGAGTCAACTACATTTACGGCACCTGGAGTGTCCTGCGGGGGCTCGTATCCATTGGAGAGGACCCCAAAGCGCCTTACATGCAGGCGGCTGTAAAGTGGCTGAAGGAGCACCAAAACCCCGACGGTGGCTGGGGCGAAACCTGTGAAACGTATGCAAAGTCCGAACTGAGAGGCCAGGGGCCGAGCACGCCATCGCAAACCGCCTGGGCAATCATGGGGCTGCTTGCCTGCGGCGAAGATGCCGGTATCGAGGTACAACGAGGAATTCAATATCTGCTGAGAAATCAGAAGGCGGATGGAACCTGGGACGAGCTCTATTTTACCGGCACAGGCTTCCCGAACCATTTTTACATCCGCTACCACAATTACCGCAACTGCTTCCCCCTCATGGCCCTCGGCCAATACCTGAGAAAGATCAGGCTCGCAAGCTAGACTCTGCCGAACCGCTTAACATGACCTTCCCCGGCGCCGCGCGCCAATTGATTTCAATGAAACAAGCACGGTAAAATCAACATGAACAGCATCAAACGGGAGCTCGATGAGACCGTTTTCGGTCTTATCGAGTATTCCGGTGTTCAGAAGTGCATGTACGTCGCCATGCACCGCTTTAACATCCCTTCCCAGGCGACACGCCGCCTCACGGATCGTCATTGGTCCTGCGCCGGTCATCATGTGGAGCAGGTCCCAACGTTTGCCTGTCAGCACTTTAAACAGAAGCGCAGGGGACTCAAAACTGATAAAGGTTCCTTGCGATTCTCCCTCGAATGCCCGAAGGGTCCGCCGGTTAGTTTCTGCGCGAGAGGATAATACCAGGGTAACGGTGCGCATTTATGATCTCCAATTGTCCACATCATGCCAGAAGTCGTCCAGCAGGATTTGTGGGCTGGTGAAGCTGTCTACAAAAGCATTGCAGTGGCTGCATTGCAGTAATCTGCTCCCCACAATTTCCCCTGGCTCTTTGGGAGGCGGAGGCGACGGGGTAGTTCTTTCCGGCTCACCGGTCAGTGGAGCCAGTTCACGGCTAATTTTACGAGTCAAGGGTTCGAGGGTGTCCTGGCGTCTTTTGTTCTGGATGTGCTCCTACC
>JAVEVM010000605.1:0-3594 GCA_034005055.1 Desulforhabdus sp.
ATCCGCGCAAACCCTTGAAGAGATTGATAGTTTCTTTCGTATTCTTCGTTCCATGGACCGGCCGGGGCTATGTGCACCATCTGCAGCATTGTTGCGCTGATGCAGTAGACGCCGCCTTGCAGGGAAAGCAGCTCCGGCCGGTCGAGATCGGCATCGAGATAGCCCGGCAGGCGCTGAGCATTTATCCCGTAATAGGTGGGATTGCCGTTGCCGAAATAGGAAAGATAGACGGCGGTTTCGCTTTGAGCGTCCAGTCCGTTCCGCTCCATCCATTTTTTTAGCTGCGGCAGGTCCTGGCCCCAGTCCAGCGAACTGTCCACCAGATGGCGATACGCGTTTTTTGGTCCACCCACAATCTGATTGAAGTAGGCAAGGTAGTTGGGCCATATGCGAAGGGACTCGACGGCAAAAGCCAGTAAAAGGATGCCCAGGATTGCCGGGATCAACCTGCTGCGGAATCTGAGCCAGCCGCTGGCAGCCCCTGCAAGGATAAAAGTGGCGGGGTACACCGGCAAAATATGCCTTTCGCCGATGTTTAAGCCGGTGTTGACGGCAACCGTCCAATAAGCCAGCAGGAAAACCCACAAGGGTGAAGTCCGGTAGAAGCTTTTGCCGATTGACTTGTAGAGAGGCAATCGCTCTTGAGCTCTGAGCCTTATCCAATTAGCTGCTGAGGCCAGGGCGGCCAAAAACAGCACGATAAACAACGGTATTGGGGTCTTTACCAGAAAACAATAAGGGAAAAACCACCGCCATCCCTCTGTTCCATATTCGCCGTTAAAAAAGGCGGGCCGTACCAGTGAGTATGCGGTCACTACATATAGACCGTGCAGATAAGCTTCCGGGAGCAAATGAAATTCTCGGTTGACCTGCATAATCCGCTTTATATAGCCGGGTACGGTAACAGCTTTGCGGGCAGTCTTGGTCCTTGCCTCTGGCTGCTGCTTTGCGCGTTTTTTCGCTTCTGCGCCGGCGGCAGGTTTGACTTCGGCCTTCTTTTGCTGCACCGGCGCCTTTTGCATCGTGGGGGCGGAAGGCTTGGAGGCGGAATAACGAAATCCATAAAAAGCCGAGACGATACCGCTCACCAGCATAACCTGTAATACTATGACACACAGAAATACCGGGATTTGCGAGGTTCTCGTCGTTAGAGATCTCTCTCTTTCCCAGAGCCTGATCGGTAAAGGCTCGTTGACAAAAAGCCGAATGACGAGCAGCACCAATCCCACCGGGACGATAAGCACGGCGGACATCTTGGAGACAAACAGAGCACCCAGAGCGAGGCAGTTGATCGCCAGGGTCGCAATGCTGATCCGGTGAAGCAGTCGCCATAGTGACCAAAGCGAAGCTGCAAAGCAGAAGGTGACGACCAGATCCGAGGTAGCCAACCGGGAATGCGCCAGAATGGCCGGGCTGAAAGCGTAAAGCACGAGGGAGATCAAGCCGCCGGCATAACCAAAGAGCCTCGAAGACCAGGCATATACCAGGAGGCCTAACGCCACTCCGAGCAGGGAGATCATCACTCGTCCCTGCAAAAGCATCGATTTTGCGTCATTGCCGCTATTGTAGAAAAAATCGAAGCTTGCTTTGAAATTGTCGTGTCGATCTCCGGATGGAAAGGTGTAATGGCCCAGCAGCAAAGGAAGCGCCGCCCACCTTTGGGCCAGATTCCCGTTTTCAGTGCTCAACAGGTATTCATTCTGCGTCCAGTAGCCGTAGCCGCCCGCCAGATGCAACGGTTCATCGAAGGTGGCGGATTTGTCAAGAACGCTCGAAACCGCCATTACCCAGAACAGCAGCAAAAGCCCAAGCGCGGGAAGATGCTTGATAGACGAGCTTCTCCAGGAGAAGGATGGACCCGGATCAGCATCGGACACGGATGGACACGGATTAACACGGATGGACATGATTATATAAGCACCCTTCAAAATTGCAGTTTCGATCGGCCGAAGTTGAACAGCAACCCGACGCTGTTGTGGCGCGGTCGGGAGACTGCGCCGCAACATGGGGAGGCAATGCCGCAACGTGGGTAGACTGCGTCACAACTTTGATGCCCGGATGGACACGGACTGGTTCTGGGCACGGATAGACATGGATTTTCAAATTGCCTGCTTTCAGGCAATTGAGCGCCTCGTCGACATAAGATGATGTCAGTTTTTCAACGGTTTTGAGATCCACGATCACCTTCTGTTATTCCTAGTGCCGGCGCTGCCCCTTACCCACATCCTTTGAAAGAGTTCCTGCAAAAAAGTAAGTGCGCTCCTCGTGTGCAAACTGAGCGTACTCCTCGTGCAAACTGAGCGTACTCCTCGCGCCCTAACCGGGCGTACTCCTCGTGCCCTAACCGGGCGTACTCGTGCCCAAACTCTGTTTGGGCACGCAATTGGCTTGAAAGCTCCGCTTGTTCGCTGATCCCTGCGGGGCTGGGCTGCAAACCGGTTGCCCCCAAGGCTCGTTCCCAAACAGAGTTTGGGAACGAGGGGTGGGTAGAGAGTTTGGGAACGAGGGCTAATGACTCCCTCCGTAATCTTCTCGATCTCTTCCCCAACCGTTTATTCTCATCTCCCCATCCGCGTTGATCCGCGTCCATCTGTGTCAACGTTCATCGATGCGTGTTGATCAGTGTCTCCCTATCCGTTCCTGTCCGTGTTGATCCGTGCCCATCCGTGTCTGTTTTTGAAATCGACAATGAAATTATAAATCCAGCCCACCGCGGCGCCGCACAAAGTGCCCAGAGCGAGACCATAGAAAAAACCGACGATGCTGCCCCAGAAGGAAACCCGATAGCCGATGAAAAATTGTCCCAGCAGCTGAAGGTGAGGCCCTACCACGTACTTGCCGTCGGGGGTGTAATGTCCGCCTTTGAGCAGCAAAAAGTTGGTGGCGAGGAAGATGCACAGCCCGAGGACAGTGCCGAATACAAGCCCCAATATCTTCGCATTGAGCCGAAGCACGCCGCTGAACAATTTGTCGTTATTGTGCGCTTTTGCGACCATGGTTGCAGACTCCCAAGATTAGACACGGATGGACACGGATGAACACGGATGGACATGATTAAAATAGTACCCTTCGAAACTGGAGTTTCGGTCGGCCGAAGTTAAACAGCAGTCCGACTTTCAGGCCGCTAGCCCTGAGATAGTTAACCACCTGGCCGACATGCGATGAGGTGAGCTGCTCGACAGCTTTGAGCTCCACGATTACCCTGTGATTTACCAGTATGTCGCATTGGTAGGCCCCCACCTTGACATCTTTGTAGCAGACCTGGAAGGCCAATTCTTCCTCCACCAGAAAGCCGCTGAGAGCCAGTTCATGCACCAGAGCCTTGCGATAGACGGCTTCCAGGAAGCCGTGGCCGAGCGTTCGTGAGACTTCCATCCCCGCTCCGATAATCCCCTCCGTAATCTTATCCACCTCTTCCCCAAGGGATATCGTCATTCCGAAAAATCCGTGTTAATCCGTGTCCTTCCGTGTCTCGTGGTAATTCGTGTCTCTCTTTTTTCAAAAATGAGCCAGGAAATCTCTCAAGGGGAGCCTGTCCGCCTGTCTCTGAGCGCGATAGATCACGAAGCCAAGCAGCAAATTGCGCAGGGAGGC
>JAVEVM010000606.1:0-3588 GCA_034005055.1 Desulforhabdus sp.
GGAGGCTAGGCCGTTCGGATAAAAGGTGAATTGCCCCTTCAACATGCCGGCCACCACGTTGTCGTTAGAGCTCACACCGCGCGGGTTGGCTACAAATTGGATGTCCGGAGTGATGGAGAAATGCTCCGATAATACAAAACGATAATATCCTTCAAAATGGATTTCCGTTCCGTTGTAGCCAAGGTCGCCGTTGGCTTCAAGACCGGCAATCCCCAGTCCGATCTCATCCTCCTCTCGGTACGGGATGAGTCCTTTCAGGCTGGTCCCCACCGACCAAAGCCACGGTGCTTCATAGACGTCCTCATTGCTGTAAGCAAATCGGGCGAAAAGCCCCAACTTTTCATGGACCATCTGGTCGAGGCTCAAGCCGACTCCCCATCCCTTGGCGGTATCGTCGCCGGAAATCTTATAGTGGTCATAGGTTGCTCCCCAGCCGTACAGTCGATAGTTGCCCTGCAACCCGAACAGCTTGGGTGAATAGGTCGCCTGTGCAGCCAGAAAGGGCGTGTCAAAAACATTACTCCAAATACTCTTTTGCATATCCTCTTCACGATTAGGACGAGAGGTTGACTCATACAGGAAGGTGAGCGTCAACTGCTCCCAGGGGGAGGCTTGGGCAGCCATGAGCGGTCCATACTCCACCTCGCTGTCGAGCATCGGATTGTTGACAAAGGGCTTTCCCACAAACTGTGCGTATTCGTCATTGGCGAAGGTGTTATCATCGATGAAAAGCACCTGCTCGGTCTTGCCGATAGCGAAAAGATAGCGCTCGTTACAGAAAGTCTGCGTGTAGAAGACCTCAAGTAAGCTCAACCCGTCATCTCCCGGATTGTCGTCGGCGATGGTGTTGAGGTTGGCAAAAAGACCGCCGTCTTCTGCCAGATCCTTATCGGCACCTTCGCCTTCACCGGCATGGATTCTCATGAAGAGCTCGCCATTGCGAAACGGCTGAAAGGCAAGCTCAAGATCGGCGACAAAGCCGGCCCCGTTGGCCCCGCTGTAATCCCGGTCGTCGATAGTGGGATCGTTGCGCCCCTGGTAATATCCCAGCACTGCCCCGTGAATGGATAAGGTGCCAAGCCTCTCCATGATGGTGTCTTTGATCGTCTTCAATTCCTCCCCGCGCACTGGAAGCCTTGCTGGCGTTTTTGATTCCGTCCCTTTCTCTTCCTTTCTTGTTTCCTGGTTCTTAATGGATTTTTCGATGGTCTTCAGCTCTCCTCCCCGAACCGGTATCTGACAGTCACCGGCAACCTGCTGTGCTTCGTGCTCGTTCAGCCTGGCTTCCAGTTCCGCTACTCGATTTTTGAGAAATTCCAGCTCACTGCTCAACCCTGCATCGGCACACCAGCCGGTTGCAGCAAAAGCAAAAAGGACAACGATCAATGCAATACCTCTTGTCATTCAACTTCCCCTCCTAACCGTCGCTTGCTTCTCAATATTCCGTGGACTGGCTGGTTCGGCACAGACGCTTTCTTTCGCATCGCCCCTCCATTGGCAGCCAACACAGAACTTTCTCGTTTGTTTATCTATGCTCCCTTGCAGTTTCACCTATGAGAGTGTATCGGCTTCTCCAGGCGTTCCTGCAGATCAGTGATCCGGTATGCAAGAAGCTAATCGATGTTCCAGGAAAGCACCACATCGGGTGACTCACTGGGGTAAAAGGCCCGCGGACTGCTCCTCGGTGTCATGCTCCGGTCATCCCCCAAGCCGCGTTGAACAGATTCGTTCTGGTTACGTCCCAGGCAGCGGATGACCAGCACAACCGTTCCAAAAAAGCTGAAGACTATGAAGATCCAGGTGAATGAATGAAGCGGGTCCATTGCTTCTTCTAAATTCGATTTGAAATGGATTGCTCATATGCTTTTCTTCTCTCTTAGTTCATGAGTTGTGTTCAACGTCATCACTGCCGGACCCATGGTAAAGAACGTGTGTCGGTGAGGACTGCGACCAGCACTTCATGAATTTCAAACGGGCTTTTTCCCTTAAAAGAGTAACCGGCCTTTTTGAGCAACTGCTTTCCTTCCGCACTACTCAGGCACATGCCAACTACCGGGCACTTGAAAGAATGGTCCTCCTCCCAAAACCTCCTGCGCAGCACCTGGTTCTTATCCGCGGCGATCTTTTCATTCTGCTCCAACTCGCCGCTCTGGCACCAATCGAATGTGTGAACTGTGTGCTCTTGCATCGCTATCCACCTCCATGTCAGCCAAATCTTTCTCACGGAGCACAACAACAAAAGGCGCAGCTCGATTGTCTCCCTGCCTCGAGTTGCGCCTTCACTTTTCCCCTCCGGGCGGGGAACCGTAAGACTCACCGATTCTTTATTAGTCAGCGTCGGCCAAAACCTGCGTCAGCCTCTTGCGCAACGTCTCCAAACGTTTCGACTTGAATGCCTTCCTGCTTTCGTCCAGGATCTCGATAGCCTCTTTCACCGCCTCCCTGAGCTTGGCCGAGTTGGCAGTGGGCAGCGTGAAAGCAGGCCGGAGCTTGGGCAAAGTCCGTCTGTCGAGATGTTGCTCCAATATTGCAGTCATCAGCCCTCGACACCGGTCAGCCTCGCGTTGCAGCGCTGACATGCTGCTGCTAATGGACTCTATCAGAGCTTTTTGCCGTCGCTTATACTCATCTTGGAATCCAGTTTACTAGACACTTCGAAAAAGATTAGATTGCCCTAACTATTTTTTCCAGAAAGTACCCGTCTCAGCACATCGAGTGAGATCCGGGCGTCAAACAGTGACACTTAAAACTTCAAGCCGGGAGCGAATCAGTCTGGCTCCGAATTAACCTGATTCAACCTGCACGACCCTCTGCTCATGTATTTTTGAATCTCCTCTGCAAATGCCGGAGCTTTCTCCAGACACTTCTGGGGCCTGTGGCCGTGGCGCCGGTACTCAGCGAAGTAGTTAAGCCAATTTTCACCCGCACGGGGGCATAGATGGATGAACTCCATGAATTCAACCAGGCGGTCCAGCGTTGCTCTGCTCAGTGCGTGCTCCATCTTGCAGGCATCGGCATCTGCGGTTTCAGAATCAATTTGCAGGATATCGATCAGAAATCGACGGATCAGTTCGTGCCTTCGCCATATTTCAAGTCCGATATCGGCACCGTCCTCAGTCAGTTGCACGTGCTCGTATTTCTCGTAATTAACCAACCCTCGGTCGCTCAGAGACTTTAGCATGCCGCACACCGAGGGCATTGTGACTCCAAGTTTGTGGGCGATGTCCTTGACCCGAACTACTTTTTTGTCCCTGTCCAGTTCGAAGATCGTTTCCAAATAATCTTCCATAACAGACGTAATAGGCTTTTCCACAACAATTCTCCTTGGCGATTGCCGGCGTAATATGTTAGGCGTGGCTAACATCATTTGAGTCACCAAATAGCATCCCCAAATTTCGCTGTCAAGGATTTTTTCACAGGATTTTGCCTGCCACCGGTTTCTTCCAACCGTATATCGGAACAAAGCGCTCTTTTCGATGGATACTTCCAAGTCCATCCCAATTACCTATTTGATATAGAGCATGGATCAATTTCTTTGGGAGCGGTGGCTGCTTTTCACCCCGATCTGACGGGGAACAACACCCGTTG
>JAVEVM010000607.1:0-3581 GCA_034005055.1 Desulforhabdus sp.
TCCCAACAGATAAGCCATGGAGCCGAGCATGGCCACCAGCAGATACCGCATCCCGGCAGTCAGTGCAGCGCCGCTCCCTGCCAGAGTCAGCAGCGGCACCGCGCAAAGCACCAGCAACTCCAATGTGATGTAAAGGTTAAAGATGTCCCGCGATAAAAAAACCGCATTGAGTGTGGCCCAAAGAAAAAACCACAGCGGCCAGAAGAGATCGTTGTCGCATCCTTCGCAGTGAGTGCCGCCACGACGAGTTGTTACCAGCGCATAAAATCCGGCAGCCGACATGATGACGGCGGTCAGCGCAAGCAATGAAGCGCTCAGTCCATCCGCATACAGCTCGATGCCCAGAGGGGCGCTCCACCCGCCAACTGTATGCCGTTGTGGTCCGAACGTCCACACCTGGCAAAGCAAGCCGCACACCGAAACGATGACAGCAGCTGCTCCGGGGAATAAGAAAAAGGAGGCAGCGCGCCTTCCCGACAAAAAGACCAGGGTCGCCGTCGCCAGCGGCAGCAAAATGGACCAGACTTCCCATGAAATTGTATCGCCTATTGGCTCTCCTCCAGTATTATCATTGAGCGTCCGTATCTTCCATTTCGGTGGTTATATGAGCTTTACCTGTTTTGGCGTAAATGCGTCTTAGGAGTACCAGGCCGAACGCAGTGAAGCTCACGGAAACAACGATGCCGGTCAAAACGAGAGCATGAGGCACCGGGTCTGGAGCCGCACCCGGAACGCGACTGGCGATTCCTACCAATAATAGAAAAATCCCGCTCCCCATGACATTGAACGCCAGAATTTTGCGCACCAGGTGAGCATATAGCAGAAACGCGCGGAGCCCCATGAAGAAAAGTATAACGCCGGTGAGGGTATAAAGGGTAACCTGACTCATTTTGATCCGATCTCCGTCGTGTCCTCGGATGGTGTTGCCTGATCGATTGTGGGAGAGGAAGCGCTTGGCGGATTTGCCGCAAATAGAATGATAAGAATCGAGCCGATCGAGATGCTGATAGCCGTTTCCAGCAGTACAATCAATTTCCCGGCATTACTGACAGGATATTCCAGCAGGCTTCTTCCTGAAATGGCGATTCCACCCGCGACCAGCAGGAAAATACTCAGACCAAGAGATGCAGAGATTCGCAACAGCCATCCGGGAATTTGCTGAAAATGCATCCTGTTGCCCAGCAAAAGCAAGAATCCGGCCGCACCGAGCATGGCCCCTGTTTGAAAAGCTCCGCCTGGGGCGTGTTCTCCAGCCCACAGTAAATATCCGGAAACCAGCAGCATGACCGGAATCACCAATTGAATCATGCCATCGAGCACCTGCATGCCAGGCTCTCTCAAGTGCGCGGCGGCAGCCGACTGATCCGCTTCCCGCAAAGTGAGGCAGCCGATAGCTGCCAGCACCAACACAGCGACTTCCAGGAGGGTATCATAACCGCGGAAATTCAGGAGCACCGCGGTGATCTGCGAAGTAACTCCGGCTGAGCCCATTTGTGCCTGGACAATGGAGGAGAGTCCCGAGTCAAGCGGCGGCAGATCCAGCACAGCCCAAATCAAAGCAGCGCAGAAGAGCAGGGCCAGAAGATTCAATCCGGTCCGCACTGGCTCGATTCTTCGCGCTTTAACAGCTTCCGATTGGGTACTCGCCGGCCGCTTTTCTCCTTGCACATAGCCAACAGCGTCCAGCAGCAGTACACCGCTTAGGCCGGCGCTGATGACCGCTTCAGCCAAGGCTATATCTGGTGCCTGGAGGCGAGTCCAGCTCAGCGCCATGAGCAATCCGAAAGCGATGAACAGCACCACCGCCTTGAACAGATCCTGTTCTGACAAAAGCGACCAAGCCAGGTACAGCAAAGCGGCAACGAGAAGACCGTCGAATAACCAGGCTATTGTCGACATGGGTTTCTCCTGACGCTGTATCGGCCCTGTACGGGAGGCAATCCGCTTCGCAGGGAGCTGTTGCCAACCAGATAGCAGGCCGTTGCACTAGCCAGCAGAGCAAGCAGCCAGATGAGGGCCAGTTTCAACATCGCCGGCCACGATTCCGCTTGCAGCATCAAGCCTGCCACGATCAATCCCAAACCAAGATTATCGGCTTTGGTCACGGCGTGCAATCGCGTGTAGACATCGGGAAACCGCAACATGCCCATGGTTCCTGCAAAGAAGAAGAATGCCCCCGCCAATACCAAAGCAACCGACAGCCAGGTAGCTATAGTCATTTGCCTGCTTCCTTCCCGAGCATTTTTGCCGGCCAGTAGCGTTTGACAAAAGCGACGGTAGCTAATGCTCCAAGCAGAGCGAAAAGCAATGCGACGTCACGCAGGACCGGCAAATCAAGAGCTTCGGCAAGCAACATGATGATGGCCACACCGGTCGTGCCGAAAAGCTGAGCCATCAGCATGCGGTCCTGTGCAGTAGGCCCGCGTAAAATTCGCACCAATCCAAGCAAGATATTCAGCAACAGAAACACTGCAATTCCCATATAGAAATCATCCATGTTCTGAGCCCCTCTCACCATCCTCAGCAAGGTTAGTTTGAAGACCGAACAAATCTGCTACCCGCTCTTCCACCTCCTGCAGCAAAGCATAAACCGGCAGCGATCCGTCCAGTACATGGACTGTCAAGGATTCCGCATGAAGTGCGGTGCTGCAGGTGCCCGGCAACAAGCTGACGGTATTGGCCAGGAATACCCGTGCCGGTCCCTGCGGGAGGTGAAGTGGATAATCGACCAACGCAGGCAACAGCGGCATCCGGGGGGTCAAAGCCCGCTTGGCAACATCAATGCCGCCGCTAAGGGATTGACGAAAGAAAAAGAAAACAAACCGGGAGATGCCGAGCGGACGCCAGTGCCATTTAAATCCACTGCTCATTTTCATGCCGGCAAATGTGGTCAGGGTCAAAACGGGCAAACCAAACCACCACGATCCCGGGTAACCCTCCGTCAGCACCCACCAGAGAAAACACAGCCACAGGAATCGATTCAAAATACCAGCCATCGGATTGGCCTTCAGTTCTTTCAGGAAAGTCTACCAGAAAGCAGCTTTGCTTTCTCTTATTGCAGGCTCCCTCTACCCGTTATGTTGAAATCTCGTCAATGAAAAAACAATGTGCACTCTCTAGGAGCTTGTCCGAGAACTGTTATTTCGAGCGATAGCGAGAAATCTTGTTCATCGTATCACTGCGAGTTTTCAAGATTTCTCTCTGTGCTACGCTCCGTTCGAAATGACAAACAGGCATTCTCGGACAAGCACCTGACTTCTGTAAGAATACATTCTAAACTAATACTCGTGAACTTGCTTGGCTATGCTTGGTTGTGCCCCTGATCGCTTGAGTGTTCATGCTAAGTCTTCAAAGTTCAATGATTTTTCCAGAATTGCATATTTCTTCTCCGATTGATTTGGAAAGAATCGATGATTAACCTAGGTTTAGTTGAGACAACGAGGAAGCATAGCTAACCAATTGTAATATGAGTAAAACAGAGATTATCGCGAAGAGTGAAGTGTACGATGGGCTGGAAACGAAGCATAGTTTTTATCAGTATAGGTCTTGCCGCTCTTGCTATATCTTTTTTGACGATAAGC
>JAVEVM010000608.1:0-3581 GCA_034005055.1 Desulforhabdus sp.
AATAATTCAGCGAATTTGGCGCTGATTTCAACATTAATAAATGAATGGTGATCGGGCTCCGTTTGGCGAAAAGATGCAGAAATCAAATCAAAAAAGCGGCTGTTTCCCGGTTCCGGTTCGCGGGGGAAAACTCCGAGGTAACGGGTGAGCCGGAACAGAAAAACGATGATAAAATTAGCGATCCCTTCTTCCTTGAGGTCCAGGACGGAGATGGCGTGAAAAAGAAAATCGAACAAATCCGGATTTGACTCCTCTTCCCGCAGGCACTTTTTCAGGATCTCAGCGATGAAAATGGCCTGGGAACTGCGTTTGATGTCGAAAGGTATCCGGAGCAGCGGAACATCGAGCCGCACATCTCCCATTCGCTGGAGATTGCGGCCCGGCTTATGATAGACCTCCATCTCGAGCAGGTACAGCGGTTGAAAAAGATTGATACGCGAACCTCTTTTCCCTGAACGGAGTCCATTGGCTAAAAAGGTTTGCGGGCCAAACTTCCGGGTATAAACGGTCGCGATTACAGCCGAGTCGGCATATGGAACAAAATGTAAGAATATCCCTTTTGTACTTTCCCGCATGGAAACTTATCTTGATTTTTCCTTCAGCCAGCGGACCAGTTTCTGAACTGCCCTTGCCCGGTGACTGATCTGATTTTTCTCATGAAGGTCCATTTCTGCAAAAGACCTGGTGTATCCCTCCGGCAAAAACACGGGGTCGTAGCCAAAGCCTTCGTTCCCTCTTGGCTCGGTAAGAATGGTCCCGTTAACGATCCCTTCGAAACACACCTCACGGCCGTCGATCACGAGCGAGATTACCGTCCGGAAACGCGCTTTCCGGTTTTCCACTCCTTTTAACCGGAGCAGCAGCTTTTTCATGTTGGCAACAGGATCCTTGTCCTCACCCGCATAACGCGCCGAAAAAACTCCGGGTTCCCCGTTGAGTGCTTCCACTTCGAGTCCGGTGTCATCAGCAAAGCAATTATATCTGTAATTTCTGTAAACGTGGAAAGCCTTCAGAGAAGCGTTTCCCTCCAGCGTAGGGTCTGTCTCAGCAATCTCCTCCAGGCAGCCGATATCTTCCAGGCTCAGTAATTTGACCAAATTCCCGACCAGATGCTGCAATTCTCTTAGCTTGTGGCGATTGTTTGTTGCAAATACAATCTGTGTTTGATTTCCCAATCCCGCTTCCTCCATCTGTTATTATTTTGATGACTCTTTGTCCCTGGCTCATGCCTGCAGGAAGAAGCAAAAATACGAAAAAAGCCTTAACCGGACTGACACTGCCGAAAAACGCAGGTTCGTACTTCTGAAACAAGTCAGTGACGTTCTCCGAAGGTGATATTCACTCCCATTAAAATACCGGCATTCAGCTTATTCAATGGCACGCCCTGCGAATTTACCTTCAACACCATCTGGTCAGAGCCAATAAAAAAGTTAAATCCTCCCGGATGAAAATTGAGAATCCATCCCATCGAAGATGCAAGGTTAGAGAGGCCATAGTTCACGGAAAAATCGAACCATTTTGATGGCGACATATTGGCATACAGGCGTCCTTCGGTCCAGGTATGAAGTTCATGGAAGCGTGTTGTCCACAGAAAACCGGCTGAAAGCCTGCGATAAAACGGCATTCTGTATTCAGCTCCAAGCCTGAGGTTGGCGGCGATCATCGTCGTTTTTCCTGAAGTTTCATTCTGCTCATAAAACTTTGCCAGGTCGCCCAAATCGTCACCCAGTTCCTTTAGCTGCTCGTCAAAATCCTTGTCCGACTCCTCCTTATCATCCAACTCAATGCTCTCGAATCCGTCAAAGTAATAAGGTTCGTTCAGTGTCGCGCCCCTGAGCACCTTATCCCAGGTAATAAAACCAAGATCGGTAAGAGCCGCAGAGAGCGTAAGATCGTGAGTAAGCTTATAATCAAGACCCATATCGGCAGCCAGACCCCAGCCTGACGGGCCGGGACTATCCACATCAATGCCTTTGATATGATTCCCCTTGCCATCATTCTCCGTCTTGAATTTTCCGCCATCCACTGAACCAAGAATAGTCCCGTTAGCCTCCACTTTCCACTGCTCCTGCCCCATGGTTACGTCCAGTTGGCTGATATGGCCATCCAGGTATCCACCTCCCAGTAAAAGTTTAGCTTTTGCACCTACTGCCACCTTTTCGCTAATTTTGCGGGCGTGTCCGAAAGCCAGCTCCGCGTACGCCTCGGAGATGCTCCTGACATCACGGATCTGATAGGCAGCTCCTTCCGTCTGGTCCATGCCCGATTTCATAAAATCAAATAACTCGTAAGGCAGGTTTGTATTTGAATTTGACCTCAAGGTCAGTTCAATCGTGTTAAAACCACCCCATTTATGAAACCCTGTTCCGAGTATGGTAATTTCTGAATGTACGTTTATTCTGTTAATATCGTGAAGCTTACTGAGAAACTGTTCCCGTCCGACAGTGGAACTCATAAAGGTCGTCAGATCGTATTTCCCGGTTGGATCATCATACTTATAGATAAAGTCGGTCAGCCCGATATTTCCCTGAGCTCCGGCACCGGTATTTCCAAGTCCCGGGATACTGACATAATTCTGCTCACTCATCAAAGCCGGATTCAGTCTGTGCCGCGTAGTTACACCCTCCAGAAAATACGCGGCGCGAAATGATTGTGCCGCAGCCGTGAATGTGACCGCAAAGCCTGCGATCAGTAATATATATTTTTTGATTTCTCTCTGCATTCGTTGGTTAATCATTTAAATCGAGCTCCACTCCGCCTGTCGTTTTTAGACCTATTCCCGTAAACTGCAAAAACTGCCGGGCGTTGAGCGCCGCACTTCCCCCATTGCCCGAGCCGCTGGTGGCAGTGATCCGCAACGCCAACGCATCCAGATCAGAAAGCCTGTTGCCCTGCAAGCTCAGTTTAATGACAATCGGCGTTTTCGTCACTTCCGTACCATTCCCGGCCGCAATTGTCCCGACTACTTCGGTGCGGATCTCGGCAATCTTCTTCCTGAGCGAATCCAACGGTGTCACCTCCAGGTTTAGTGCAACCGGTATCGTGCTTTCAGCAGTCAGAACAAGCTGCATTTCTGAATTGGTGATCTTGTCTGCAATATCTGTCAGTTCATCGATCAATCCATCAATGGTATCCTTGTAATTTATATGAAGTGTGTCGAATTGCAACGGGACGTTCACATCGTAGGAAGCCGTTACCTGCATTTCCTTTTCCAGATCGATATGATGGGTTTGCTGCAGATTGGCTTTGGCGGTCAATTCAAAGACCACTGAGTCGGGGACGATTTTCATGAGATTTGAAAGATTGTCAACCCGAACTGCCTCATACCCCTCTTTTTCAGAACCCTGTCGCGAGATCAAAAAATTGGTTTTTGTGACCACTCCATCTGTCTCGGCAGCATTCACCAGCAACTTCACATTATTAACGGTCGATCCATCGATCAATGCCCCCTGTTCGTCTTTGGCATACATGGTGACATTTAAATCGACAGGAACGCCGGCGGTATTTCCGACAGTATTATAGAGTTGCGGATTATGGATCCCTATGGTCACGTCCTTTTCCTTCAGATAGTCCAGGTCTTC
>JAVEVM010000609.1:0-3580 GCA_034005055.1 Desulforhabdus sp.
TGGCTTCCATGCGGCAGGTGTTGGGCCAGTACATTGAGGATCTGGAGCAGGAGCGAGCCGAATGGGCCGCTATAGGAGAGCAGGCCTTTGATGCCTGGTTGAAAGGTCAGCTGAAAAAGGATGCCTTGTTCTGGATAGGGGATATGACCGCTCTGGTTGGTCCCGGCCATGTTGTGGCGACTCTGCTCCGTGACTGGCAGGAATGGGTTAGAAGAGACTCCGCCAAGGAATCGGGTTCGAAGCTGCTGCTTGAAGGCATGAGCGGTTCTTCACTGCGACGCCAGCTGGAGCGCGTGGAGGACCGTATGGCACACCGCGTGCTGAGCCGCGGACTGCCTGCGGTTTTCAAGCAACAGCTGGAAGCCGTGTTGGACGTATCGGGCCTTTGGGAAGATCTGCGCAGCCGGTTGCATTATTTTCTGGAGCTGTGGCCTGAGAGAGCCGGTGCTCCTTCTTTTGCCGCATTCCGCAGTCTGCAGTACATCGCCTATTTTTTGCTCACCCTTTTTTTGCTGCTCGCCATTGGCGGCCCTGAAGCCTGGCGAGCATTTCTGGCCAATCCCGGTTGGTCGGCACTGGCAGGCGTTTTGACTGCAATGATCGGCAATCTCTTCAGCCCTGTCGGATTGGCGGCACTGGGCAGTTATATCCTGCTCAATTTGTTTTTCGCGCTTCGCTTTTACGGCCGTTACAAGAAACTCTTGCAGCGACATACACAAAAGTTTATAGAATCTCTCAAATTTGAATTGGGAAAGGTTTGGGAAGGAGAATTGGATTCCATTATCAATCAGCTAAAGGACCATGATCGGGAGCTCGAAATGCAACAGTCCGCAATCAAGAGTATCCACGAAAAAAGGAAAAGGGAATAGGCTGTGCCCCTGCAGATATTGATCTTGATGGTGATTTTCGGAGTGCCCCTCATTCCCACTTTTTGGTCGATTCTAGACATCCCCAAGCGCCGCTTTGCAAGTCACAAGAAAAAGATGCTATGGCTTTTTCTGGTTGCGTCTTTACCTGTTGTGGGCGGCATGATCTATATATTGTTTGTACGGCGACATACGGAACCGTTGTAAGATCGACGGCTCATCCCCAGGCAAGGAGGCAGGTCTCAGTTATGCTTAGTATTTTCAGAAAACATGCGACATCTTGGCTAATCAAAGTTGCACTCTTCCTCATTGTGATCGTGTTCATATTTTGGGGCGGTTATTCCTATACCGAAAGAGATGCCAGCCGTCTGGCTCGTGTCAACGACCAGTACATCACCATCTCGGAATACGATAAGGCCTACAGTCAGATGGTCGAGATGTACCGTCGCCAATTTGGCAACAGATTCTCCGAGGAGTTGATCAACCAGCTCAATCTTAAACATCAGGCTCTGAATATGCTTATCGATCGGTACGTGCTGAGCGAGGCCGCGAGCGAGCTTGGCCTGACCGCATCCGAACAGGAAATGCAACAGCGCATTTTGGAATATCCCGCGTTTCAAAGAGACGGCAGATTCGATCAGGAACAATACGTGTTCGTGTTGAGACAAAATCGGCTTTCGCCGGAGGTGTTCGAAGAGCAGATGAGAGCGGATTTGAGTCTGCAGAATGTGGAAAGCTTCATCAAGCGGCAGGCTGTAGTAACGGAAGATGAAATCCTTGCTGAGTTTCGCTTCAGCCAAAGCCCCATCCAGATAAGCTATGCGGAATTGACCGCGAATACCTTCACCGAACAGGTAACCTCAGACGAAAAAGTGCTGAAGGACTATTTTGAGAAGCATAAAGAGAAATACAAAGAACCCGAGAAGAGAAAGTTCTCTCTGGTGGTCTTCCAGACGGATTCGTACATGAAAGATGTGCAGGTTACCTCTGATGAGATAGCAGATTACTATAACGAGAACCAGGCCCAGTACGAACAAGACGCCGAAGTGAAGGCCCGTCATATTCTTTTCCGAGTTAATGAAAAGGCTCCGGAAGAAGAAGTCGCTAAAGTCGAGGCTGAAGCCCAAAAGGTTCTGGCCGAGGCCAAGTCCAAAGGTGCGGATTTTACCGAGCTGGTGAAGAAATACTCACAGGCGCCGGATGCGGAGAAAGGCGGAGACCTTGGTTATTTTACGCGCGATCGAATGGTGCCGGCTTTCGCGGAGGCTGCATTCGCTCTCAAGGCGGGCGAAGTGAGCGAGGTTGTGCGCACCCAGTATGGCTTCCATATCATTAAGGTTGAAGATGTGCGGCCGGCACGGACTATCCCGCTGGAGGAGGCGCGCTCTGAAATCGAGTTGAATCTTAAGCGCCAAAGGGCGAAGGACATAGCCTATGAAAAGGCTCGGAGCTTCGCCGATCTGGCTTATGCCGATGGCGACTTGAAGAAGGGCGCCAAGCAGGAGAACCTGCCGCTGAGGGAAACCGAGGACTGGCTGCCCGAGCAGGGTCAGATACCGGGCCTATCTACACCGCCGGATGTGATGAAGGATCTGTTCACGCTGCCGGGAAAGGGCATCAGCAGCGTTTTGGAAGCCGAGCAAGACTTCCTGGTGGCCAGGGTGGAAAGCATAAAGGCTCCGGAGATACCCTTGTTCGACCAGGTAAAGGTGAAGATTGATTTGGACTACAAGAACGAGCAGTCGCAGGAACTGGCCAGGAAGGCGGCTGCAGATCTCCTGGTGGAAGCAAAAAAAGTCAACAGCCTGGAGCAGGCCGGCAAGGAGAAGCAACTGGAAATCAAGAAAAGCGACTGGTTCTCACGCACCCAACCGGATCGCTCATTGAAGATTGGGGGCGCGGCATTGAACAAGCTGTTTGAACTGAGCGAGGCCAATCCGTTTCCGGAATCTTCTCTGGATGTTAACAACGAATTTTTCCTGGTGTACCAGTTGATCGGGAAGAAACCCGCGCCGCAAGAGCAGTTGGAGAAGGAGCGGCCCAACATAGTACAGACACTTCAGACACAAAAGCAAAACCAGCTCTGGCAGTCCTGGCTTGAGCAGCAGCGCCGCAAAGCCAAAATCGAAATATTCAAGGAGCTGTAATCGGATCAACCGGATTTTTGGTCTGCACCGGAGCCCTATTGCCGCTTGACCGTGGAGAGTCTTTGCCAGACTTCGGCTACCTGTCGTCTGGTATGCTCAAGGTCGGCGCTATTATCAATAATGATATGGGCCTTTTCTTTTTTTGATTCGATGGGCAGCTGCATCAGCAGGGTCTGCTCGGCTTGTCGGCGGGAAACCTTGTCACGGTTGACAAGGCGTTGTATCTGAATTTCGGCCGGTGCATAGACCAGAATTATGGTATCGAATCGATGGCCTATCTTTGCTTCAAAAAGCAGGGGAATGTCGAATATTATTAGATTTTGCGGACTGCCGGCCAGTCTGCGCTGCCATTCGTGCTCCATTGCCTCCATGATGCAGGGATGCAAAATGGCATCTATTTCCCGCCGGCACCGATCGTCCTCCAGGATGCGGTTTCTCAGCTTGCGCCTTTGTAGCTCGCCGTCTCTGGCAAAGAAATCCTCTCCCAACAGTTCCCGAAGCTTAAGCCAGCAGTCGGTGCCCGGCCGCACCGCTTGCCTGGCATACCAATCGGCGTCCAGGACAACC
>JAVEVM010000610.1:0-3579 GCA_034005055.1 Desulforhabdus sp.
GTAGGTCTTGACCAAAGCCTGGAGCGCATTCCTGCCGCCCATCTCTTTCAATGTCGGGTCTTCATGGATAAGCCGGCCGAATTGCACGTCATCCCGCTCGACGCACATGCCGATCCGATACCAGAGCCGGTCGGTCTGGCCGCCGATCATCATGTACCCGTCCTTGCAAGGGTTCCACTCGTACTGGTTGAGGTTGGGGTCCCAGCCGCCGGTCCTTGCCTTGATGGATTTGTTGAAACCGTACCAGCTGATATCGAAGTCGAGGATGTCGTTTTGGGCTTCGGCGCCGGAAACCTCGATGAGCTGGCCCTCTCCACCCAACTCGTCTCTCCAGTAAAGGGCCGCCAGGATGCTGTTGGCCGCCTGCTCACCGGCCACAAAATCGGCGAACCACACACCCGATCGGGTCGGGTCGCCTCCCTTGCCTCTGGGAAGCTGGTCCTGAGGAAACCCGGTGTTGTGAACAAAGGAATTGGCGCAACCGCCGAACGGCTCCAAAGTCCATTGACCGAATTTGGACAGCTTATCCTTGTAGGGGCCCCAGGTGCCGCGCACCGCCATCATGCAGTAGACCAGCCGGGGGTATTCCTTGGATAGCTGCCGATAGCCGATCCCCAGTTTGTCCAGGTAGCCCGGAGGCATCTCATCGATGATCCCATCCACCTGGCCGGCGAGCGTTTTGTAAATCTCACGACCTTCTTCGGTTTCGAGATTCAGGGTGACTGATTTCTGACCCCTCATCTCATGCAGGAAATCGAGACCGCACTTTTCGCCGGTGATCCTGCTCTCCAGCATGTATTCTTCTCTGCCAAACGGCGTCAATTGCCGTAAGGGATCTCCACCCGGCGGTTCGATATTGATCACTTCAGCACCGGCTTCACAAAGCAACCCGGCGCAAAATTTGTTGCCCAATCTCCACAGGCCGACGCAGAGAAACTTCATTCCCTGAAGGGCCTCGGGTTTGCCAAAGGCGTACTCATACCTCAGGTTGTCCTCACACCACTTGCCAAACTCTCCCGCCTTTCGCCGTTCATACACTTTCGTCACTTCTTCCGGAGGCGGAGGCGGCGTTACCGGCCAGGGTCTGATTTCCGGATGCATTAAATCGAGGGTGTCGGCCCGGCTTTTGAGTCTTACTTCTCTTTTTTCTGGCATTCTAAGACCTCCCGATCACATTGTTCTCAATAGACTAGAGCCAATTGCCAATGCTGATTGGCCATTTCGTTAAAACCTTGACTGCTTGCAGAGCGTCTTGTACTTCCCTTGGCGGATGGGCTCATTGCGGGGCCCCTTGCCAATTTGCTTGGGTAAGGGCACTGCCACAATATGTTCCGTCTGACAGTCGACCGGTCCTCCTCTCACCCCCCTTCTCTGCCATGTCGGTTGCTGCATGGCGTCAGGCAGCAAAAAAACCTGCTGCTCTCAAAGTCGTTTGGTCGTCCCTTGAGTCTGGGTCGGATGCATATAATTACGGCACGTACATCGCCTTCATATCTTTCGGCTGGCTCCCGACGCTGCAGATGGCTGCCGAGCCATCACCAGAATGGTTTAAACGGCTCGATTTTGGATTTGCATCGGAAACAGGTGTACTCCGTCTGCTCCACCTCTTCAGCGGACAGAGTATCCGTTACGCCTCTCTGGGCTGTGACCATCTCTTCCATGGTAAGACATTCTCGACACACGATTTCATCTCCAACTTTCACCGCTGAGAAAACCTCTGCCATTTTTCAATCCTCCTTGTGGTTAGAAGGTGATGATTAGAAGATGAAACATTGACACTATATGAATCACAGAACCTGCAGAATGCATGTGAGGGATTGGCGAGACGAGCTTCATTAACTCTGTCGCTTCGAGATGGAGCTGCTAAAAGGCAACGGAATCGGTATGAGTGCGTTTATCGGTTGGGCCGGGAAACACCAAATGGATGGCTCCTGTTGGCACCGGTGTTGATGTGTACAAGATTCTTGCCAAAAGTGCTGATGAGATGGAGCAAAGGCTGTACACGAGCTGGTTTTTTCACCCGCTATAGCGGCTTGGGCACTTTTATGCAGGCGTAAGGCGCGAAGTCCTGAATGGCTTTGCCGTCAATAAGAGCACAAAGGCGTGTACGAAATCAGACTGTCACTGTCGGGAATATAGAAGTAAAACAGGCGGGAAAAGGATTTGGGCCGGTGTACAGAATCCGACCCAACTTGTACTTATTTCAAACAGTTGGACTCTGAATCTTCTCCAAGCCGTAGCGGCGGATTTTGCTGTAGAGCGTGCTGCGGCTCACTCGCAAGCGCCGCGCCGCATCGTGCTTGTTCCAGTTTGATTCCTTTAATACGCGGACAATTAAGCTGCGCTCGTTTTCCGCCAAAGAGGTTGACGCCGACTCTCCCATGACGTCTCGTAGGAACCCGGGAAGATGTCTTCCCTGAACACTGTCCCCCTGACAGAGGATGACGGCATGGCTGACTGCATTCTCCAACTGGCGGACATTACCCGGCCACTCATATTCCATGAGAACCTGCATGGCATTGGAAGAAAACTTATGGATCTTTTTGCCTTCCTTCAGGTTGAACTTTTTCAAGAAATGCTGCGCCAGCAGCGGGATGTCCTCTTTGCGTTCTCGAAGGGCCGGCAGATGAATAGCGATCACGTTCAGTCGGTAGTAGAGATCGTCCCTGAAGCGACCTACCTGTACCTCCTGGCGAAGGTTGCGGTTGGTTGCCGCAAGCACCCTTACATCCGCCTTGATGGTCTTCTCACCACCAACTCGTTCGAAGCAATGATCCTGGAGAAATCGCAGCAGCAGGATCTGAGTGGCTGGAGCAATATCACCGATCTCGTCAAGAAAAAGAGTCCCTGCCTGAGCCCTTTCGATACGGCCCTTCTTCTGGCTGATGGCCCCCGTGAAAGCCCCCTTCTCATGCCCGAACAGCTCGCTCTCCAGCAGGGTCGGCGAGTATGCCGAGCAATTGGCAACGATGAAAGGCCCCTTGCGTCGATGGCTGCGCCAATGGATTGCCTGGGCGACCAGTTCTTTGCCGGTGCCGTTTTCTCCACTGATGAGCACTGTTGCATCCGAGCCTGAAACCAGATCGATCAGCTCGTAAACCTCCTGCATTTTCTTGCTCTGGCCGATGATTTCCCCGTAGGAGCTCCGTTCGCTCACCTGCCGGCGCAGGTGATCGATCTCCGCCTCATAAAGAACGAGGTGGCGAAGGTGGCCGGCCGACTGCTCGAAGAGTGCCTGGCAGAAGCGTAGATCCTCTTCGCTCAATTCTTTAGAGGCTTCCTTATTGAGAGAGAAAAATCCAATGCATTGATTTTGCGTGATAATGGGAAAGCCCAGCCATTCCGAATGCTTCTCGCAGAGCGCGTTGCGGAAAGAGGCAAAACCACCATAATCTTTGCAGTTGAATATTTGTGTCTTCTGCAATTCCGCAAGAAAACTTATGAATTCGGCCGTCAGGCCCGATTGTTCGAGCCGACAAAGTCGCAGCCGCAGAGATTCCGCCAGCTTAAGGTCACACTCGCTGAGGGTAAGGAAGTAATTGCGATGTGCATTGAAAATGAAAAAAAGAAGCTCCGTTT
>JAVEVM010000611.1:0-3574 GCA_034005055.1 Desulforhabdus sp.
TGAACGGCTACCCGTTCAAGCTCCCGTCATCAGTTGCTGGTGCTTCAGTTGTTTGATCTGATCCCTTATTGCGGCTGCCTTTTCAAATTCGAGCTGGGCGGCCGCTTCTTTCATAGCCTTTTCGAATTCTTTGATCTTTTGTTCAACATCAGCTCCCGAACCGATTTCGAAATCCTGCTGCGGCTCAAAGACGAAATCGAATGGAGCGGGTACATCGCTTTTGTATTCGGCAAGAATGTCGGCGATCTTTTTTTGAATAGTGCGTGGCTCGATGTCATGTTTCTGATTGTAGACAAGTTGGATCTGACGTCGTCGTTCGGTTTCGCTGACGGCCCTCTGTATCGAATCGGTGATCTTGTTGGCATATAGGATCACCAGCCCGTCAAGATTTCGCGCCGCCCGCCCGGCAGTTTGAATAAGAGATCGCTCAGAGCGCAGAAAACCCTCATTATCCGCGTCAAGAACTGCCACTAGAGACACCTCGGGGATATCCAATCCTTCTCGAAGCAGATTTATTCCTATCAGTACGTCATATTCTCCGAGCCTTAGATCCCTCACCAGTTCTATGCGCTCGATGGTATCGACATCCGAGTGCATGTAGCGCACTCGAATGCCCAATTCTGCCAAATATTCGGTCAGGTCTTCGGCCATGCGCTTCGTCAAGGTGGTGACGAGCACGCGTTGACCCGCTTCCACCCGTTTTCTTATCTCGCCCAAAAGATTGTCCACCTGGAAGTCGGCGGGGCGGATTTCAATTTTCGGATCGACCAGTCCGGTGGGACGAATAATTTGCTCCACGACTGCATTCGGGCACCGACTAAATTCGTAAGGGCCCGGGGTTGCCGAAATATAGATCACCCGATTGATCTTTCTCTCGAATTCTTCAAATGAGAGCGGCCGATTGTCCAGTGCCGAAGGCAAGCGAAACCCATAACGCACCAATGTTTCCTTCCGGGAACGATCGCCGCGATACATACCGCGCAACTGGGGAATGGTGATGTGACTCTCGTCAATGAGCAACAGCCAGTCGTCCGGAAAGTAATCAATGAGTGTGGCGGGGGGCTCACCCGGTCTCCTGCCGTCCAGGTGCCTCGAATAATTCTCGATGCCGCTGCAGTAGCCCAATTCCTGGAGAATCTCCAGATCGAACCGGGTGCGCTCTTCCAATCGCTGCGCCTCGAGTAGCTTCCCTTCACGATGCAGAATCTCGAGAGACTGGGAAAGCTCTTTTTGAATGGCCTTGATTGCTCTTTCAAGATTGCTGCGGCTGGTGACATAGTGAGTGCCTGGATAAATGGCAATATGTTCGATGGCGCGGATCGTTCTGCCGGTCAGTGGGTCCACCTCTTTTATGCTGTCGATTTCATCACCAAAGAACTCGATCCGCAGTGCCCGCTCTTCTTCCCAGGCGGGAAATATTTCCAGCACATCGCCCCGTACCCGAAAAGTTCCTCTATGAAAGTCAACATCGTTGCGCTCATATTGGATTTCCACCAGTTTGCGCAACACCTTTTCGCGCTGGATTTCTTCACCGATTCTCAGCTGCAGCAGCATTTCCTGATAGGTCTCCGGCGAGCCGAGACCATAAATGCAGGAGACGCTCGCTACGATAACAACATCCCTGCGCTCCAACACAGAACGGGTGGCCGAATGACGCATTTTGTCGATCGTATCGTTTATGGATGCGTCTTTGGCGATATAGGTATCCGTTTGCGGCACGTAGGCTTCCGGCTGATAGTAGTCGTAATAAGATACGAAATACTCCACCGCATTCTGTGGGAAGAAAGATTTGAATTCGCCATAAAGTTGAGCTGCGAGCGTCTTGTTTGGTGCGATTACAAGGGTGGGTTTTTGTACGTTGGCAATGACATGGGCCATTGTGTAGGTCTTGCCCGACCCGGTGACACCCAACAGCACCTGTTCCCTGGTCCCGCTTTTTAGACCGGTGGTGAGCTTGCTGATAGCCTGCGGCTGATCGCCTGTCGGCTCGAATTCGCTGCTAATCGAAAATAGCTTCATCGTTGTTCACAAATCAATCTGCTGCCATAGGTTGTCATCGATTATCTCAATATAAGCTTCCTGAGCTTGTTAATTTAACATGTTCGCCCTCTTCACCCAACAGGTTGGCTCATCTTAGAGCGTTCCCCCGATCCCTACAAGGTCCCCTGCAGGCGTATATCTATCATTTATTCGCAACGACTGATTTTAGCTTTGTTAAAAATACGCAATTTAAGTATAGTATTACTAATAAGCAGCGGTGCGGCCCAAAAAGCCGAAATTGCGATCTTCATCTTGAGAGGGGAAGCAAAATGAAAGAAAGAAGTGTGAAGTTTAGCGTCGATGTTGCCAAGGCGAATGCACCCTTCAATTTGAATGATTTCGTCGAGTACGTGGAGAATCAGGCCAAGGCCATGGAACAATCCGGATGGAAAGAGGGTCATGGTCTTCGGAAATGGGTTTCTGAGTTAAGAAGAAAATCCCACCTCGGCAGAGCGTTAGGAGACTGATCGCCCAGCTTGCCGTTCCATGAATAATAGCAGCGATCCGATCCCTCCGGCTCACCCTTGAGCCGTCTGCTATTCTTCCAACGGTACCGATGCCTTGTAAAAAGTAGCTTGACCTTCGATTCGATAGCTACCGACACAAGCCGGTACAATAACCGATTTCCCCTGGTTGAAGTCCAGCCTTACCGCTCCGTGCGCATCACAGATGACGCTGTGCCCCTGAGTGCAAATCAGAATCTCAACGCTCCTTTTTTCTTTGCTTATATATGGCATATCTCTCCCAATCCGAATGATGGACAGGACAAATTCCTTGGCGGCAGTTCCATACACGCTTTCGACCGCTGAAATGTTCGTGGCCGGTACAACGATGGGCATTTCATCAGCAAATCTTAGAATATTGAACAGCTCGCCCAGATCGATATGCTTGGTCGTCAGGCCGCCCCGCAAAACGTTATCGGAGTTGGCCATCAATTCGATGCCGGTGCCGCTGAGGTACGCGTGCATGGTGCCTGACTCTATGTACATGGCCTCGCCCGGCTCAAGGCGGATGAGGTTGAGAAAAATAGGCGACAATGCGCCGATGTCTCCGGCATAGATCTGGCTCAAACGAACGATCCAATCGAACAGCGGATCCGATCCGGCTTTGCTTTGGGCGGCCAGAGCAGCTCTGTCGACCAGATTTCGTTGCCGTCCGCGCTCCATCTCCAACAACCTGGTGACAAAGATCCGCAGACCGTCTCCGTGTCGATCGTAGCGGATACAATCACCTTCCGCATGCAGTTCTGGAACTCCCATCCGGTCGATCAGTTCAAGAATTTTTCCTGTGCTTCTGAAACCCTTCAAAGCCCAGAAAGGAGTCAGAGCGCACAAGATTTCGGGCTTATGATTTTCATCGCGGTAGTTGCGAATGGGATTATTTAGCGAAATTCCAGCCGCGTTTTCCCGGGCGAATCCACCTCTTGCCTGGGCAAGGTCCGGATGTGCCTGTATCGAGAGTGGTCTTTCGGCGGCCAATATTTTCAGCAGAAAAGGCAGCGTCCCGGCGAACCGTGCGGCAGCCGAACGCCCCG
>JAVEVM010000612.1:0-3569 GCA_034005055.1 Desulforhabdus sp.
TTGGGTCAAAAGGGATGGGGTCAAGAAAGCCGCCCCACTTCGAGACGATTTTGTCACGCACACTTTGATCGGGATCGTAATAGAGTCGCCAGTCCCAGCGATCGGGCGGAATCTCTCTGACGGCATCCACCTTGTTCAGGATGTTCTCCCAGTAGGCAAGAAGATTGGAGGCTCTGGGCATCAGGCAGGACATACCGATTATTGCTATAGCAAACGGCTTTTTAACGGAATCGGTTTCCATAAGGCTCGGTTGATCCACACGAAGCCGATCGAGTCGATCCATCCCTCTAACCGAAATGTTGTAGTGAAGATCGTGGATAGTAAAGGTTCGGTTGTGAAGCGCAGCTACCTGGCCGATCATGTACATGCCATCCCTGCGCTGCTCATCTTCTGAAAGCATGCGGTACTTCGGAACCTGTGAATCAAGACCGCACCGCTCGTTTCGCCTCACTCCCTTGGCTGCTGCACGCAGTCTGCCAAGGTTAAGGTGCTCGAGCCCCATCCGGACCTCTTCAACAGACTTACCTTCCTCGCATAACCGTCGCTTTTCCCGTTTAAAGGTCTCCGTAAAGGGGGTCAGAGCACATCTGCTTACATGCCCTGGACCGCTTTCAAGCAATGTGGTCTGCTCGCACCTCATCGCCTCTTCTTGAAAGCCTCGGAGTATGGCTCCCGTCTCTACCGCCTCTTCGGTAAAAAGATACGCCGTTCCAATGAGAACACCGACCCGAACACCACGTTCCGCAAGTGGGGCGGCCACAGCCGCCACCATGGAAGATGATAAATCATCGTGAATGCCACCTGCAAAGAGGACATGGTATTGATCCGCATCAACGGAAGAGAGCGAATCAAGGAGAACCTGGACCATTGAATTCCAAAGCGCGAAGCTCGACCTTGGCCCCACATGCCCGCCACACTCTCGGCCTTCAAAAATAAACCGCCTGGCGCCATCCTGAATGTAAATCCTGAGCAAGCCGGAAGACGGGACATGAAGATAGGTCGGAATACCCTCCTGCTCCAGAGCGTTTGCCTGGTCTGGTCGTCCGCCGGCAATGAGGAGACAAGGGGGGCGAATGGCGCGGATTACGCTGAGCTGCTCCTGGTAGAGGTCGGGATCGATAAAGCCCAACATGCCCACTCCCCAGGGGCGTTCTCCGAGCAGCAACCGTGTTTCTTCCACAACCGGCAGGATCTCCGACGCGCGTAACACGCCAAATGCAACAAACGGCAGCCCCCCGCCCTCCGCGACTTTCAAGGCAAAAGGAGCTCTATCGCTTACCCGCGTCATCGGGCCCTGAACTATAGGGTAGCGTGTGCCATGGGAGACAGCGAGCGGTGAACCCTCGCTAAATGGTTTGAGAGTGCGGGCGACCTGGATTTGGTTATCGATTGCATTACGTAAATCCACAAGAAGTTCTGAAACCGCAGGAGTTCGCCTTCTAATCGATCCACCAAGGAAGTCATCCTGCCCAATGAGCCAAAGGTCTCTGTCGGGATCGCCCCATCCAACGCGTGCATGAACCTCGCGGCGGAACTCGCCGAGGACTTCTTCCCAGGTTTTTCCCTTTTCTTGTTCTTGAATAAGGAGCTCTGTGACCCGGTGAAGTTCTTGGATTACTTTTAGTCCAGGCCTACCATAAACTCTGCAGGACAGCCCAAGTTCCTCTCCCAGGCATATAGATTGGCTACCGTCAAAGCGGATCACAGCGGCTCTTGCAGATTCCGAAATAGGGGATTCGCAGGTAAGGAGGCACTGCGTATCGAGAACGACGCCGGCTGCCCCAGCCGCGCAGCATGCCGCTGCCGTATGGATACCGATGCCACCCTGAGCCCAAACCGGCAGCGATGAGCACCTGAGCAGCCGTTGGAGGAGAATGAATGTGGTCTCTTCCCCCACCCAGCCTCCGGATTCATTTCCTTTGGCAATGAGTCCGTCTACTCCCAAGTTTTCTCCTGAAACTGCCTGTTCAATACACGTGGTCTCAAGCACAACAGTCAGGCACAGTGAGTGCAGGAGTTCGACAAGCTTCGCCAGTCTTCGAGAATCCACATGTGGGGTAAGGATGACCGTTTCAATGGGTCGTTCAAGCTGAGGGACAAGCAAGTTCAAAAGTCTCTCGTCATTTCCTGATATTTTGATCCCACATGGATTTTTCGTATATCGTTTGAGGCGCGACAAAGCACGGATGGCCATTTTTTCGTCGTGCACGTATTCAAGATCAAGGACCCCCAGTTCACCAGCCCTGCTCGCAGCTATAGCCACAGATGGATCAACCGAGCCAGAGGGTGTTAGTATAATAAACTGAAACTTGGACATACACTTAATGCTCCAATTTCGTAGTAATCGTCTTCATCGCGTACAGTTTCCTCGGGGAAACATGGCCGGATTCATAGAAAAAACCAATGATTCTAAAACATTGAACCATTGGCCTCAGCGTTCGGACCTCTCTTACCAGGAGACTCAAATTTTAACCCTGCATGCGGCCACTCAAAATTGTCACGCCGCTGCCAATATTTTGGCAAAATTTGGCACGTCCTTTTCCATCTAGGTGTTACAGGAATAATAGTTAGATGCACGCTTCAATTTACTGACGCACTTCCGTCGCAATGCTATGAGCCCTATATCCTGACCCTCCGTTTCCAAAAGCGATAAGCCTCTCTTTAAAATGCCGGATCAACATGCAAAGAATCCTACCAGAACCCAAAACCATGCGGTCGTCATAGACATCAGAAATCGAATATTTTCTTCCACGTTTTGACTATAGAACGCTCATCCAAGGAATTATTCCTGAAAATAAAGGAGGATATAAAGGTTCTCTCTATTGGGCAGGGAAGCGATTTTTCTTGTTTGTCATCCGTTTCCAGGGATTACGAGCTGTTAATTTCTCTTTCAATATTAAGATGGGGCACCTGAGAGTATGAATTAATGTCTTCCCAATGATTTTAAGATCAAGAAAAAAAGAACGATTTTCAATATAGAAAAAATCATATTGTAAATTCTGATGGATCGGCTCATGGCGCTTAGGGCTTATTTGCCATAAACCCGTAATCCCTGGAGACACGCTGAGCCTCTCTCGTTGCTTCTTAGTGTATTTCTCTACGATAAACGGCATCTCTGGCCTGGGCCCGACAATACTCATGTCCCCTTTTAAAACATTAAAGAACTGTGGAAGCTCATCAAGCCCGGAACTTCTCAAAAATCGTCCAAAAGGGGTTATTCTTGGATCAGTATTGTCATCCGATGGCTTCTTAGCATAGCATGGAGCAGTCACATACATCGAACGAAACTTGTATATAGTAAAGCACTTACCACATTTTCCAATCCTTGACTGTCGAAATAAAATCGGCCCGGAAGAATCTATCTTGACCCCAAAGCCTAGTAGGATAAATATTGGAATTAAGGCAATAAGCGCTATGGATGCGAATACCAGGTCAAATGTCCTTTTGAGTAGGGCAGAAAATAGCAATGGCTTTTTATTCCCAATTCTTGATGCATTATCGACATAAAAACGTCTGCTTACCAGCACACGCATTTTGCTCTCCTCATCATCACCCAGGCGGAACACATC
>JAVEVM010000613.1:0-3568 GCA_034005055.1 Desulforhabdus sp.
TTTGTCCAATTTGTCCCAGATTCTTTAGTCAGGAAGTCCGCCGCCAGCACGGGAAAAAGCTATTCAATCCCCATAGCTCCCGGGCGAAGCGGCATAGTTCAACAAGATTGTATGGGGAATGAGAAAATGCCCTCACTCCCCATACAATCCTACATGTTAGCCCGCCACAAGGATATTCTTGTGAGTGATCAACGGTACGTCTACATAGCTCATCGGGCGGATGCAAAGCAGTTTGCTCTTCGGCTCGCCAAAGACCTACGGTCGTATGGAATAGATCCCTGGCTTCCCTCAGAGCGCATTAAGCCCGGCGATAACGTAGTGGTCGCTTTAGAAGAGGGATTGCGTGGTGCAGAAGCGGCGCTTCTAATCATAAGCCGAGCTGCGTTGGAATCGGAGTGGTTCAGACATGAACTCCAAGCGATATTGGGGGCCAACAAGAAGGTTATACCCGTCAAAGTCGACGATGTGGAGTTGCCGCTATTCATTCGACAGCTGTCCTGGATCGATCTGAGCAAGGGTGGATACGAAGGCGGTCTACGAAAAATCCTTGCCGGTCTTGGTGATCTTGTACAACGCGATGAGCCTCTCGAAGATCGAGGGCTGGCTTCAAAAGGATATGTCTTCTTAAGCTACTGCGAAGAAGATGTGGCGTTTGTCGCGAAGGTCAAAGAGTTCTTGGCTGAGAACGGATACGCTTATTGGGACTACCAAGAGAGCGATCGCGACTACCAAAGCCAGTTATATCTCGAGCTCCAATCGATTATCCGCGACGCAGCCGCCACTGTTTGTATTCTATCTCCATCGTGGCGCCGGTCGAAATGGACAGTTAAAGAGTACCTATATTCTGAGGACGTGGGCACACCAGTGTTCCTACTCCGCGCTACGCAAATGGATCCGACGCTGATCACGGCAGGCATCCCGTACATTGACTTCGTTGCCGACGAAAAAGCGGGATTTGAAAAGTTGTCTCGCGAGCTCCGCCGTAAGCGCCTCTAATCCACGCTCGTTCGGTAACGTTTAGCTATTGCAACTGCGCGGCGCGCGGCTAACAGGGCCATGCAGGGGACCGTCGAAAGCGGCGCTTCGCTTGTTTTCACCGGCCCCTGATGGCCGGCGTTAAAGAACGATGAAGATCTTCCTTAGTTCAACATACCAAGACCTAGTCAACCATCGCGAGGCTGCTGCCCGGGCAGTTGAGAGATTAGGACAGCAGGGGGTTCGCATGGAGGTCTTCGGTGCGAGGCCGCTTGAAGCCACAAGCGCATGTCTTGAAGAGATTGCAGATTCCGACGTACTCGTGGGCATCTACGCCCATCGGTACGGTTACGTGCCTGCTGGGCAATCAAAATCCATCACCGAGCAAGAGTTCGACTTCGCCCTTGAGAAACAGAAGCCAACCTTCTGCTTCGTCGTAGACGAGGAGTACGTCTGGCCGCCTAAACACGTGGAGACGGAGCCGGGACGAACTCGCCTCCGCGATTTTCTGCAGCGCCTTCGCAACAAGGTCGTTACCGATTCCTTTACTAGCCCAGAAGACTTAGCATTCAAGGTAGCGTCTTCACTTGGACGGTTTTTGCTGTACCAAAAAGTAAAGTAGAATCTCGACAAGATTCCTACCCGCGAATCAGTTAGCACAGAGGGCGGTCGCTCGCAGGTTGCCAGACGAGCTGCGAGGAGCGAGCAAGTCATTCGGGGTGCACGGATCCTATTGGTCAATGACATCCCAAGCCAGATGTCTCACGTCATTGAAGTCCTACGCGACCTCGGTACTGACGTAGCTGTAGAGACTTCGTCGGACGGCGCTCTTCGAGCGCTTGGGAGCGACACTTATGATGTCGTGATATCAGACATAGAGCGGGACGAGGTGCAAGATGAAGGGATCAGATTCCTGAAACGAATGCGAGATAAGGGAATTCCGATACCCGTCATCTTTACTGTTGGTCGCTTCAACCCGGCACTCGGGACTCCTAGCTTCGCCTTTGGAATAACGAATAGAGTCGACGAATGTCTTAACCTCGTTTTTGACGCATTGGAACGAACCCGTGGCTGAGCGACCAAGCCGCATAACCTACAAGGATAGAGGGGAGCAATAGAGGGGTGGGGCGCTTTTCCCCAGCCCTCTATTGCTCCCCTCTATCCATTGTTCAAGAAGCCCGGACTGGCATGAATTCTGGTATAGGGTATTGGTTCGATTTGCAGGAGAGACGATTGACTGGAAGCAACGAAAGGTTCACTGCTTCCAGTCAATTTGAGGGAAGATAAGCCGGCAGATTACAGTGATGTTGGTCAAATCAGACTCATTGGGCGCATCAGAGGAACTTCACGATAAGTGGTTTTTTAGTAATATTCATCCATTGGACGCACCTCGAGTGTGCCGCTTCAAGGATTCGTTTGAAGCGAAGTTTGGGTCATTTTGGAGATCTCTTGTGATACGGCGACCGGAGGCTATCCGGGCTTAATCACAGTCCCGCAGGGCAAAATGATCACCCGCAGCTTGAGGGCTCCCCCGCACTTGTTGCAAGTGATGGGCTTCCATGGCTTGATCTCAACTTCCGGCCTGCTGATCTCAAAGCCGTAGGACAGCTCGATGAGAGTGGAAAGGGTATCGAGCTCGATTTTGCAGTTGGGATTCAAGAATCCGTAGTAACGGACCTTCATGAACCCGGTTGGAAGCACATGCTGCAGAAACCGTCTCATAAACTCCATGGCATCCAGGGCCATGGTGCGCCACCGGTTACTGTGGGTTTTGCGGTAACGGAAAAAGACGGTGTGCTCTTCGACTTTCACAATGCGATGATTGGAGATGGCGACCTTAAAAACATAGGGAGCCAAATATTTCAGGCTGGCCTGACTCCCACCCACTGCCTGGCAATTGACGTTCCATTCCTGCCGCCAGACCTCGGCAGGGATAAGCTCGAAGAGTCCGGCCTTTATCATTGCATCCTTGAACTTGGCTCTAAAGATCTTTGAGAGCGCCCTTACCGGGAGATAAAAGTCTATGCGCGAGGGATGCCAGGTGCGGTCCCTGATCGACAGGGCCCCTCCGGCAACGACATAATGGATGTGGGGATGGTACTCCTGGGTGCGTCCCCAGGTGTGGAGGACCCCGAAAAAACCTGGAAGGTCTCCTCCCATGTGCTTTTCATCCCTGGCCAGTTTTTTGATGGCATCCGATGAGGTCGTGAACAGGGCGGAATAGGCCACCCGCTGGTTGGATCGAATGAAGCGTCGCAGTCCTTCCGGAACAGTGAAGGTCATCATGAAATGGTGTCCGGGAAGCTGCCGTTGCATCTGTCTATCCAGCCATTGGCTGGTTTTGTGGTTCTGGCACGTTGGACAATGTCGATTCCCACAGGATCTGTTGACCCTATGGAGCTCTCCACACTCTTGACATTCATAGACGGCAATGCCGGCGGCTTCGGTGCGGCAGTCGATGATGGCATTCATTGCTTTTCGATGCTCCTGAGGCATGGAGTCTCCATAGCGATCGACATACTCGGGGCTGAAGGTACGGAAGATCTCACTGATTGTCGCCATAATGGAACCCCTTCATGGTGGTGTTGATGAT
>JAVEVM010000614.1:0-3561 GCA_034005055.1 Desulforhabdus sp.
GGCGGCATTGTTTGCCTGGGGTGGAGAGGCGCTGCGAGTGGTCGAGCGCCCGATGGAGCTCGGATTTTTGAAGATACCGGGCGTTCCGGGAATGCGCATGGTCATTTTTAGCATTATTCTCATGCTGGTCATTATTTTCGCTCGCCGGGGAATCATGGGACGAAACGAATTCAGTTGGGACTGGCTGCTCGCCAAATTGCGCTTGGGAGAAAGGGGCTGATAGGAATTTCCCATGAATGATTTCTTTAGACTGGAAGATCTGATGATGCAATTCGGCGGGCTGACGGCCGTTAGCGACTTCTCGATCACCATGCAGCCCGGAGAATTGGTGGGGCTCATCGGGCCGAACGGTGCAGGCAAGACCACGGTCTTCAACATGATTACAGGTTTTTTGAATCCCACATCGGGACGAGTCATCTGGCAGGGTCAGGAGGTGACCGGCCTGGCTGTTCATAAAATCACCGGAGCGGGCATTGCCCGCACTTTCCAGAACATCAGGCTGTTCACTGACCTAACGGTGCTGGAAAATGTCATGGTCTCATTCCATCAGCGCATCCGCACCTACTTCTGGGAGGCGATGTTTGGCCTTCCAAGTTATGGGCGAGAAGAAGCTAGAATTCGTGACACGGCTTTGGAATTTCTGCAAGAGATGGGACTGGCACATCTCGCCCATGAGAAGGCCGGCGGACTGGCCTACGGTCAGCAACGGCGCCTGGAGATAGCCAGAGCACTCGCCACCCGTCCTAAACTGCTGCTGCTGGATGAACCGGCGGCCGGTATGAACCCTCAAGAGACCAATGAACTGGCCGAACTGGTGCGCGAGCTTCGGGACAGGTATGCCCTCACTGTTTTTCTCATCGAGCACGACATGAAATTTGTCATGGGACTGTGTGAGCGAATCAAGGTTTTGGACTACGGCATTACCATTGCTGAGGGCCCTCCGACGGAGATTCAGCGGAATTCGGCTGTCATCAAGGCCTACCTTGGTGAGGCGAAGTAACCAGGCTAACTTGGAGAGTTGAGAATGCTCAAAATCGACAACCTGCATGTTTACTACGGAGGAATTCATGCCTTGAAAGGTATCCATCTCTCCGTTGGAGAAGGGCAGATCGTTACGTTAATTGGGGCAAACGGTGCCGGCAAAAGCACCACTTTGAGATCAATCGTCGGCCTCGTGAGGCCGAGGTCGGGCTCGGTGCAATTCTACCATCAAGAAATCAGCAAGCTCAACACCCATCAGATCATAAAGCGCGGTATCGGAATAGCTCCTGAGGGTCGTCGGGTTTTCCCTAATCTTACCGTACTCGAGAATCTGGAACTGGGGGCCTACAATCGCAGCCATAAAGAGTATACCGAAGGTCTTGAGTGGGTGTATTCTCTTTTCCCGCGCCTGCGAGAACGACACGGGCAACTGGCCGGGACGTTGAGCGGCGGGGAGCAGCAAATGCTGGCCCTGGGACGGGCCCTCATGAGTCGCCCCGACCTGGTACTGCTCGATGAGCCGTCACTCGGGCTCGCTCCCTTGATCGTAGCTGAGGTGTTCAACACGATTCAAACCATCAATCAACAGGGAGCCACCATTTTGCTGGTTGAACAAAATGCCATGGCCGCTCTGCATGTGGCCGATTACGCCTACGTACTGGAAACAGGCAGGGTCACCCTGGAAGGACCGGGAGAAGAACTGCTGCAAGATCAACGGGTACGCAAAGCTTACCTCGGAGAATAAAGTGCCCCGTGCTTCAACGCCCTCCACTTCGGCATGCCCGATGCTTCCATATCTAAGTTTACGGTTTAATTAAAGATCGTTTTTGCTTAATATTATTGAACCGGTAATCTCGTCTAGCCGAAAAGCGCAAAATTGTCTATGTAATAACATTTATTGAGGTGAATAGTATTATTTACGCTTGCGCTTCAACAATGAGAATAGGCGAACGTCGGACCTATGCGGCAACAGAATCTGTTTGAAAAACAAGGCGAAGAACAGCTCAGAAGCCATGCACCACTGGCTGATCGGATGAGACCTCGAAATCTCGAAGAGTTTGTAGGGCAAGCTCATTTGCTCGGTTCCGGAAGAGTCTTGGAGCGCCTGCTGCGTTATCGACAGTTTCAGTCCTTGATCTTATGGGGACCTCCGGGCTGCGGCAAAACCACTTTAGCCAGAATTATCACCGATCAGACACACAGCCACCTGATTGCCCTGTCAGCTGTAATGGCCGGTACCCGGGAAATCCGCTCGGCGGTGGAAGAGGCTCGCCAGGTGTGGATGAGAGCCAAAAAAAGAACCTGGCTCTTCATGGATGAGATCCATCGGCTTAACAAGGCTCAGCAGGACTCCCTCCTGCCGCATGTGGAGCAGGGCACCATAATCCTCCTGGGGGCTACAACGGAAAACCCGTCCTTCGAAATCATCCGACCGCTTCTTTCCAGGGCCCAGGTGCTGGTATTGGAGCCTCTGCAGATAACGGAGCTTGCCAGCATAATCGAGCGGGCACTGGCAGATCAGGAACGAGGTCTTGGCGGAATGGCGCCTCGTTTGAGCGATCAGGCAAAACAGTTTCTGCTGACCGCCTGCGGTGGAGATGCACGGGTAGCTCTCAATATTTTGGAGGCTGCAGTACATTCGACTCCACCCAACGATCGCAGAGAGCGAATAATAGATCTGGAGGCAGTAGCCGAAGCTGTGCAGAGGCCTGCCATGCATTACGATAAGGCCGGAGAAGCGCACTTCAACCTGATTTCCGCGCTGCACAAAAGCGTGCGCGGCAGTGACCCCGATGCAACTCTGTACTGGCTGGCACGAATGCTCGAATCCGGGGAAGATGCCCTCTACATTGCACGGCGGTTGGTGAGAATGGCGGTAGAAGACATCGGCCTGGCAGATCCCTTTGCTCTGACCCAGACCATTGACGCCATGCGGTCCTATCAGTTTCTGGGAAGTCCCGAAGGCGATCTGGCACTTGCCCAGGCCGCCGTTTATCTTGCGTTGGCGCCAAAAAGCAACACAATCTACACCGCCTTCGGTAAAGCACGAGACGCTGCCAGAAAAACTGGTTCGCTCGATGTTCCTCTGCACCTCCGTAATGCTCCGACCGATTTGCTCAAAAAAATCGGCTACGGCCGAGGCTACCTTTACCCCCACGACGATCCGAGCGGCTGGGTGCCGGAGACCTATCTGCCCGATTTGCTGCTGGGTGAATTCTTTTATACCCCCACCACCAGAGGCTGGGAAGGGAAGTGGCGCCAATTGCTTGCCAGCCGCCGTCGGCAGGTTGACCAAAAGACATCAAAGCAAAATTCGAAGCCCACAGATCGGACGGCATGAAATCCCTAGGAACAAAGAAAAGAGACTTGGAATCCGTCAAGCCGTTTCGCCTGGTCAAGTATTTGTCGCTTTCAAGCCTGGTTGTTATTCTCATCTCTACGGTCTTGTTGTCCAGCTTCATCTCCCAACGGGCCAAGGCGATTCTCCTGCAGAAAAGCGAGCAGTATGCGCGGTTGCTGGCTGAAAACATCAATCATCAAGTGTTTTTCGAGTTTACCCTGCCGACCTTGATCGTGGAC
>JAVEVM010000615.1:0-3556 GCA_034005055.1 Desulforhabdus sp.
TGCTCGCTCTGGAGGGAGCGGAGCGGAGCGGCCTTGCAGATATCCGGCAATCATTTCCAGAGTGCTCCGAGGTGCTTGCCGTGATCGGACCGGAAGGCGGATGGTCGTCTGTGGAAGTGCAGGAGCTCCTGGCCGCCGGTTTTTGCGCGGTCCATCTAGGTCCGAGAATCCTTCGGCTGGAAACGGCGGCGGTTGCCTTTATCGCCCTGACCCAGCTCCTTTGGGGAGATTTCGGTTCCCGGACATGAAGAGGGATTTATATTATGCGATGTCCAAAGTGCGGATTCAACAGTTTTGACTATCTTTCGGAATGCGGCAAGTGCGCCGCCGACCTCAGCAAAACCAGGCAGGAGCTGGGCTTTGCAGACGCAAAGCCGACCATGCCGTTTCTGTTGGGTGTCCTGTTGAAAGAGCAAAAAGCGGCTGAACCGGAGGCCGCACAAGACGCCGGCCATGATGCCCTTGGCGAATTGGAACAGGCGGGCTTCGGTCTAAAAGAGGATCTTGCGTTATCGCCTGGAGAAGAAAAGAGCGGCACTGATGATGCTCAGATCAACTCTTTCGACTGGGCTCAACCTCTCCCTGTCAAGCCGGTGAAGCCTTCTTTGCAGCCGGCTGCAGATGACGACATTTCCTTTGACCTTTCGGGCGAACAGGCCGACTGGTCATTCCTGGACGAGGAAGTGAACGAGAGTCTCCGGGGCCCGGCCGGACAGTCGAAAGTAGCAGAAAAAACCGCTACTGTTGCCCATCCCGAAAAGAAAGCAGGAAAGCCGGCCGATCAGGAGCTTGTCATAGAGCTGTCGGAAGAAGATCTGGAAGGATTTCTTCTCGAATTGGAAGACCAGGACGAGGGCAAGGGAGACCAGAGCGACAAATGAGGCCGAGTCGCTTTCTTTCACCACGACCTGAGCCTCCAATGGCCCCAAGATGGCATGAAATTTCGTCAGAAAATCCTTGACATCTGTGGTTTATTCCAGTAGGTTCGGTGCGGCTTTGGCGGGGTAGCTCAGTCGGTAGAGCAGTGGACTGAAAATCCTCGTGTCCCCAGTTCAATTCTGGGCCCCGCCACCACCCCTATACCAAAGAAAAAGCGGGAACCTACAAAGCTCCCGCTTTTTCTTTTTTGGGCCCTGATGCCAGCGATCTAATTGCTTTAGTGCTCTTCATCGATATCACATAAGATCAGGGAGAGAGAATGGGAGAGAAAGTGACGATTGCTTCTCGTGTCGTTTTTGTAGTGCTCGGTTTTATCTGCTCGTTGTCATTTCTTTCAACAACTGGAAATTGTGCGCTCGATGCGGGGGAAGCCCTCCTCCTGTCCAGCAAGAATGTCAAACTGCGGTCGCCAGATCGCGCCTTGGCTGCCTTCCGGGACGGCCGGGAAAAGAGTCGGTTCATCGTCATACTGGCAGAGTCAGGCGAGATGAAAGAGGCGGTGGCCCTGGATTCCGAAACAGCCAAGGGTGCACGCCGGGCCGAGGTGGCTGCGGTTCTTGACGGCTTCTTGAATCGCAAAAGAGCTGAGGAAGTGGGCGAGGTTACCAGGCGCTTCAGCTACATGCCCGGATTCGCTGCGACTCTGACCGTCGCTCAATTGCACTCTCTTCTGGCCTCTGACGAAGTGGCATCCATCGAAGTGGACGGTGTGAACAAGCCCCATCTGCGCCAGGGCATTCCACTCATGAAAGCGAGCGACACACGCTCCAAGTACAAAGGCCAGGGTGTGGCAGTGGCCATTTGCGATACGGGCGTCGATTACAGGAACACCTACCTTGGGGCCGCCCCCATCGGCAGCAACACTAAGGTGATCGGCGGGTACGACACGGGCCTGAATCAGGATGACCCCATGGATACCGACGGACACGGTACCTCCTGCGCCGGCATCGTGGCCGGAACTGTGGCCGATTCCGGAGACTACATCGGCGGGGCGGCCCCCGAGGCAAAAATATACGCCTTGAAAATTGTCGACAACTCCGGCGATGCAGCGGATTCTGCCATCATTGCGGCCTGGGAATGGTGCATTACCCATCAGAACGATAATGCCGCCAATCCGATCCGGATCATCAGCACCAGTTTCGGTGGGGAGCGCTATACGTCCAATTGTGATACAGACCTCCCGGCTTACGTCACCACCGTGGAAAAAGTCACTGCGGCCGGAATCACCATCTTTGCTTCCTCGGGCAACGAGGGTTACTGTGATGCTATGGGCTCTCCAGCCTGTCTGTCGGGGGTCATCTCGGTGGGCGCTGTCTACGATGCCGCTTTCGGCATCGAACGGCCGTGCGTGGAGGCCATCTCCTGCGCGCCGAAGGTGTCGACGAAAGAGTGCGACGACAGCGGATACTACGTCAACGATCAGACAGCTGCCGACCGCGTGGCGGCCTATTCCGACACCGCCTCGTTTTTGACCCTGCTGGCCCCCTCCGACCGGTGCTACACCCTGCAATGCTCGGCAAAAGGCTCGACCTTCGACACACATTTTGGCGGTACTTCAGCTGCCTGCCCCTATGCGGCCGGGGCTGCCACAGCTCTGCAGAGCGCAGCCAAGATCGTCACCGGAAAATACCTGACCCCGCAAGAGGTCAAGACCTACCTGACCTCCACAGGAAAATTGGTTACCGACTCGAAGGTAGCCGTGACCAAGCCCCGGGTGAACCTCGCTGCGGCCATCAACGCGTGGGCTGGCTCCGGCTCGAGTGGGGCGGACCCGACTCCGTATCTGCTGCCACTGCTTTTGGACCAATAGGCTGCAGATTTATCCAGAGACAACAACTCTCGGCAGTGCCTTCCTGCAGAAATTGTCTGTATGCCTGTTGGGCCTGCCTGACACCAGGTCGGAAGCGCGCCGGGAGATGCCCCGCTTCTTCCTTGGTTCGTTCCATCTTCGGTCGGCTCGCCACAGGCTTCATTCATCGCTTGAATAGATCTTAAAGTCTTCCTATGGGATGTGGCCACGAGGCAGGCTCACAGTCTGCAAACGAGCTAGAGGGTCGGTGGGAAAATGCGTCCCGGTTAAATGCTGTCGTCCGTGTGCTATTGTTCGCCGCTATCGGACACGTCGCGTTTATGAGCGAATCCCTTCACGATCACATAGGCGATAAGGGCGAAGACAAAAACAACCAAATACATCCAGGCGATGCTCTGAAGAGTCTCGATGACGGTCCGGTAGATCTCAAGGGTCCAGCGCTGCGAGTTCAAAACCAAAACGGTCGCATCTTTATGCGGTGCGCTGATATATCGCTCGAGCTCATGGATCCTGACACCGCCGGAAATTCCGACTACAAACGCAGCAAACGTAACGTACCGGTGCCACGCGCTACTGATGTCATCGCGGATGATGCGGCTGAGGATTGCAGCAATCGGTTTGTCGAACAGCCTGACCACCCCGTACGAAACGGCCGCGGCGAGCAGGAATGTCACCAGAAGTAATGAAAAAAACATTCGTTCTCCTTATGCTCGGTCACGATGAGGAGTGGGATAGGGTATAATTATTGTCAGAAGCGGACGCTGCAATCAGTGCATTTCCTGTAAAGCCGGCAGTATAAAAAAGATA
>JAVEVM010000616.1:0-3540 GCA_034005055.1 Desulforhabdus sp.
TGGCCCATTGCGGGCACCACCGGCTACGATTTCCTCAATCTGATGTGCGGCCTCTTCATTGATCCGGCGGGAGAGGATGCACTTACACGTACTTATGAAGAATGTGCGGGTGAACAAATCGATTTCGCCTCTTTGGTGCGCGAGTGCAAGCGGCTGGTGATCACGGAACTGCTTGCGGCAGAGCTTAACCGACTCGCTACTCTGTTCGTGGAGATCTGCGAACGGCACCGACGGCATCGCGACTATACCCGCCATGATCTGCGCGAAGCCTTGACTGAAACGGCCGTTTGCTTCCCCGTTTACCGCTCCTATGTGTCCGCTGCCGACAAAACTGTTGCGCCAAGAGATGAAGCGTATGTCAGCGAAGCCATCGAAAGCGCCATGGCAGAGCGGCCCGACCTGGACCCCGAGCTCTTCAGGTTTTTGAAGGATTTGCTCCTGCTTCGCATTGCCGGCTCCCTTGAAAGTGAGCTGGCTATGCGTTTTCAGCAGCTCACGGGTCCGGCAATGGCTAAAGGCGTCGAGGACACCGCCTTCTATCGCTTCCACCGACTGGTCGCCTTAAACGATGTGGGCGGCAACCCGAGCCACTTCGGCACGAGCATTGCCCGATTTCATCAGGCCTGCGCCGATGCGCAGGCGGAACGCCCGTTATCAATGCTTGCATCCACCACCCACGACACCAAGCGTAGCGAAGATGTCCGTGCCCGCCTCGCGCTGCTTTCCGAAATACCGGAGCTTTGGAGAGATGCGGTGATCGACTGGTCGGGCCACAACGAACGATACCGCCGCAACCAAGTGCCGGACCGCAATACCGAGTATCTTTTTTACCAGATTCTGGTTGGAGCCTGGCCGATCGAATCGCAACGGGTCTTGACTTACATGGAGAAGGCTGTCCGCGAGGCCAAAGTGCACACTTCCTGGACAAAGCTAAATGAGCATTATGAGAGTGCTTTGCGAGATTTTGTGAATGCGGCAATGAGTGATGATCTTTTCCGCGCGAAGATTGAAAGTTTCGTAACAGATATCGTTCTCCCCGGCAGGATCAACAGTTTGGCCCAGACACTGATCAAGCTCACCGCCCCCGGGGTCCCTGACCTGTATCAGGGAACCGAGCTTTGGGATCTGAGTCTGGTTGATCCGGACAATCGCCGGTCCGTTGACTTCAAAATGCGACAGGCTCTGCTCGCGGAATTGACGAGCTTATCGCCGGAAGAAATCGGGGCAAGGATGGAAGATGGACTTCCCAAGCTTTGGCTCATACGGCAGGCTTTGCACCTGCGCCGCACACAGCCTGAGCTCTTCGGGCCGAAAGGGTCGTACCGTCCTCTGTTCGCAACCGGCCCCAAAGCGGACCACGTGGTCGCTTTTATCCGTGGAGAGGGGGCGATTTCAATGGCGCCGCGGCTGGTTATGGGGCTGTCCGACGGCTGGGCTGAGACGGTGCTGGAACTGCCAACCGGGCATTGGCACGATATCCTGACGGGCAACGAACATGCGGCAGGCACGATCCGACTAGCACAAATGCTCAATCGTTTCCCCGTTGCTCTGTTGGTGCGAAAGGAATGAAGGATGGATATGACGCCGGTAAGTGTTTGGGCTCCCAGGGCTGAAACAGTAAAACTGGACTGCAACGGTCGGCTATTCGACATGAAAAAAGATGAGAGCGGCTGGTGGACCCTGGATGAACCCTTCATTGAACATGGGACCGACTATGCATTTCACGTCGATGGAGACGGTCCTTTTCCCGATCCCCGTTCTCCGTGGCAAGCGCATGATGTGCATGGTCCGTCACGGAGATTGGATCATCAACGCTTTGTCTGGAGTGATGAGGGATGGCAGCAAGTACCGCTGTCATCGGCTGTGATCTATGAACTTCACGTGGGCACCTTCACCCCGCAGGGGGATTTCGATTCAGTCTGTGATCACCTGGATCACCTTGTCGAACTTGGAGTCACTCATGTGGAGCTTATGCCGGTTGCTCAATTTTCCGGCAATCGCGGGTGGGGTTATGATGGCGTAAGTCTTTACGCGCCGCATAATGCCTATGGGGGCCCCGAAGGGCTCAAACGACTGGTGAACGCCTGCCATCAGCGAAAATTGGCCGTTTTGCTGGATGTGGTCTATAACCACTTAGGCCCCGAAGGCAATTATCTTAGTCGCTTCGGCCCTTACTTCACCAACCGTCATACCACGCCATGGGGCGAGGCGGTCAACCTGGACGGACCCGACAGTGATGAAGTACGGCGCTTTTTCATCGACAACGCATTGATGTGGTTGCGTGATTATCACTTCGACGGACTGCGCATCGATGCCGTCCATGCAATTGTGGATACTTCGGCAATCCATTTCCTGGAGCAGCTGGCCGCCGAGGTAAAAGAGCTGCAGGCTGAAATGGGCAGGCATTTGGCACTGATTGCCGAAAGCGACCTCAACGATCCGCGCGTGATTCGCGCCCCCCAGATCGGCGGATACGGCATTGACGCCCAATGGAATGAGGATTTTCATCACGCCCTGCATGCATTGCTGACCGGCGAGCGAGACGGGTACTTCGAGGATTTCGGAAAGCTCAGCGATCTGGCGAAGGTTCTGAGCCGGGGGCTCGTCTATGACGGCTGTTATTCAGCCTATCGCCACCGCTGCCATGGTCGGCCGGCCACAGGCCTTTGCGGCCACCAGTTTGTGGGCTGCCTGCAAAACCACGATCAGGTCGGCAACCGGGCAATTGGTGAGCGCACCAGCCATCTGCTCTCGCCGGAACTACTGAAGATCGGGGCGGCTATAGTGATGACCTCGCCCTTTGTGCCAATGTTGTTTCAAGGCGAAGAATGGGCCTCATCGAGCCGTTTTCTCTATTTCACCGATCATCAAGATCCCAACCTGGGAGAGGCCGTGCGTCAGGGACGCCGCAACGAGTTTGGCGCCTTCGGATGGAATCCCGAGCAAATACCCGATCCTCAGGCTGAGGAAACCTTTCTGCGCTCGAAGCTCGATTGGGGCGAACCTGCTCGATCGATGCACGGTGAGTTGCTTGGCTGGTACCGCTCTCTCATTAAATTACGGCGCCGGCTTTCCTGCCTCAGCAACGGAAGGCTCAGCGAAATTGAAGTTGATTTTGACGAGACAAAGCGTTGGCTTACCATGAAGCGCGGCTCCGTAGTCGTTCTCTGTAATTTCGCTGAGACTGCGCAACGAATTCCGTGCGCCAGGCCAGACCAGAACAAGATCCTGTTGGCTTCGAAGGAGGGAATAGTTGCAGCGAATGGGACATTTTCAATGCCGGGGCACGCAGTCACAATCCTACAATCGAATATCGACTCCAAAGCGCCGCCCCATTGCAGACAAGAGGTCTGACATCCGATTCGGAGATTGGCTAGAACGGGCAAGCGGATATCACTCATTCAGACATAAAGGAGACGGAGTATGCGAGTCTGGCCTGGTAAAGCTTATCCTTTGGGCGCCAGCTACGATGGTGCCGGTACAAACTTCTCGATTTTTTCTGAAATTGCGGAACGCGTCGAGCTCTGTCTTTTCGACGAG
>JAVEVM010000617.1:0-3538 GCA_034005055.1 Desulforhabdus sp.
TTATCGCCGGAGTATCCGATGGAGAACTGATTTATATCTAAATTCAGACGGTTGGATGCTCAGGAAGTCGCGGAGAAATGAAGCAAATGACTGCTGCACTGGCTCAGACGAATGAAATAATCCTCGAACTGCGAAACGTCTACATGCACTTCGGGAGAGTCAACGCCTTATATGGCGTGAACTTCAGTGTGAGGAAAGGAGAAGTCCATTCCATTATCGGTCCAAACGGCGCCGGAAAAACCGTAATGCTCAACTGCATTTCGGGACTCTATAGGCCGCAGCAGGGAAGCATTCTCTTTAAAGGCGTCAATATCGACGGCTTAAAGCCTCACCAGCGGGCCGAGCTTGGCATAGCACGCACCTTCCAGAAAATCGAGCTGTTTAAAGGCATGACGGTTTTGGACAACATACGGCTTGGCCGGCATAGATTGCTGCGCTCGGGGCTTGTGAGCGGCGCCGTATACCTTGGCAAGGCGGCCGCAGAAGAACTGGAGCACCGCGCCTTCATTGAGGAGGAGATCATCGATCTGTTGGAAGTAGCCCATATTCGTCAGCATCTCGTCGGCATGCTCCCTTACGGGCTGCAAAAAAGAATTGAATTGGGCCGGGCACTGGCGCTCGAGCCGGAGATTATCCTCCTCGATGAACCCCTCGCTGGACTCAATCTGGAGGAAGTGGAAGACATGGCCCGCTTCATCATTGATATCAACGAGGATGAAAGGTGGAAAGCAACCTGTGTTTTGGTAGAGCACGATATGGGGGTCGTGATGGATATCTCCGATCGTGTATTCGTGCTGAACTTCGGCGTGCCGATTACCGACGGTACGCCTGCCGAGGTGCAAGACAATCCACAAGTCATCGATGCCTACTTGGGTGAAGAAGACCTCTATGCCACCAGAAGATAGACCAACCAGAATCTACGAACCGACCAGCCTCGATCTCAGTAAAGAGTTAACGATTCCCAAGCTCTTCGTGCAGAAATCAAAGCACTACGGCACCGGCAAAGTGGCCATGCGCGAGAAGCAGTACGGGATCTGGCGTCCCTTCACCTGGCAGGATTACCACATCCGGGTGCGGGAGATCGCCCTCGGTCTGGTCGAAATGGGTCTGCAGAAGGGGGATAAAGTCGCACTGATCGGAGACAATCGGCCCGAGGGTCTGTGGACGGAAATGGCCGTCCTGTGCGTTGGCGGCATTGCGATTTGGCTGTTCCAGGAGAGCTTGCTGGACGAAGTCCAATACATTGTAGACCATTCGGACGCGAAGTTTTTGTTTTGCGAAGGCCAGGAAGAGGTAGACAAGGGTTTATCCATCAGGAACGAATGCCCAAAGCTGGAAAAGCTCATTTGGGACGATTCCAAGGGCATGCGCAATTATCACGACCCGATGCTGATTGCATTGACCGAAGTGAGCCGTATCGGCCGGGAGGTGAACGAGACCAAGCCGGAGTACTTCGAGCAGATGGTGGCACAAGGAGACGGGGAAGACATCGCCCTGCTTTTCTATACCTCAGGAACCACCTCACTGCCCAAAGGCGTTCTTCTCACCCACTATAATATGCTTTCTATGGGCCAGCATTTGATGGAAGTCGATCCGTGCCGCGAGACCGACGACTTTGTTTCTTATCTCCCCTTCGCCTGGATCGGCGAGCAAATGATGTCGATCTCCTGCGGACTGCAAGTGGGTTACACCATCAATTTTCCGGAATCGCCGGAAACGGCCCAGGAAAACATTCGAGAGATCGGTCCCCATGTCATGTTCGCCCCTCCCAGGCTCTACGAGCAGATGACCCGCACGATTCAGGTGAAACATCTGGACTCCAGTTTTATCAAGCGCCTAGCCTTCAGGTTGTCCATGAAAATCGGCCACCATGTTGCCGAGCTGCAGTTTCAAAAGCGGCGCATCCCGATTCACTGGCGCCTGCTCAGGTCGGCAGTCTTTCTGCTGGTGCACAAGAAGCTGCGGGATCACCTCGGTTTGTCAAAAATCCGTTACGCCTACACCGGCGGCGCAGCGATGGGACCCGACCACTTTCGCTTCTTTCATTCGCTGGGGGTCAACTTGAAGCAGATCTACGGCCAGACCGAAATTGCGGGGATCTCCGTAGTTCATCGCAACGCAGATATCAAATTCGATACGGTGGGCAAGCCCATTCCCGGCACTGAGATCGCCATCGCAGAAGACGGTGAGATCCTTTCCAGAGGATCTTCGGTCTTTGTCGGCTATTACAAAAACGAGGAGGATACCCGGAAGACCCTTGCTTCCGGTTGGCTTCATTCGGGCGATCGGGGCTTTATAGACGAGGACGGCCACCTGGTGGTCTTCGACCGATCCAAAGATGTAATGACGCTTAAAGACGGTCGCCCGTTCTCGCCCCAGTACCTGGAAACAAGGCTCAAGTTCAGCCCGTTCATACGAGACGCCTGGGTAATCGGCGACAAGCGCGACTGCGTGGCCGCAGTGGTCTGCATCGATTATGCGGTGGTGGGCAAATGGGCCGACAACCGAGGAATCAATTACACCTCCTATTCCGAACTGTCCCAGAAGGATCAAGTCTATGACCTGATCGGCGGCCAGATCAGGGAAGCCAATAAGGATCTGCCGCCGGCCGCCCGCATCAGGAAATTTGCCAATCTGTACAAAGAATTCGATGCCGATGACGATGAGCTGACCCGCACCAGAAAACTTCGTCGGGCATTTGTCGAAAAGCGCTACGAGGATATAGTGCAGGCGCTCTACGGAGGGCAGAAGAGGCTGCATATGGACACCACCATCACCTACGAGGATGGAAGATCGGTGCGGATCGATGTGGATCTGAAAATAAAAGAGATTGCCGATGCGGAATTGAAGCGCTGAGCGGTTCTCTGAGCAACATCTTTTGCTGCCGTTTTTCCCTGTGGGAATCGATAACGGCTCAGATACTGAAGGCGGGAGGTAGTCCATGGAATAGTTTCTGATGACTCTGGTCACCGGGTTGATGATTGGAGGGATATATGCTCTGGTCTCTTTGGGCTGGGTAATCATCTACAAATGCTCGGGAGTGCTCAATCTCGCCATGGGCGAGCTGACTCTGATAGGAGCTTACGTCACCCTCAGCTTCTACAATGCCGGCGTTCCGTTCCTTCTTTCACTTCTTTTCTCCCTCATTATAGGCTTCGTTCTGGGCATCATAACCGAACGAGTATTCCTGGATAAGCTCATTGGGGAGCCGGTGCTTTCTGTGATTATGGTGACCGTCGGACTCTCTTTTTTCTTTCGCGGCATGGTGGAATTCATCTGGATGACGGACACGCGCGTCTTCACGCCGCCGGTTTTTTCGCTGAAACCTATCACCCTGGGCTTCCTGGTGATAGGACGCGTCTATTTGTGGAGCTTTTTGGCGGCAATCGGGCTGCTGGTGATTTTTGTCGCTTTCTTTCATTACACGCGCTGGGGACTGGCCATGCAGGCGACCGCCGATGACGAAATGGCGGCACTTTCATTGGGCGTGAGCGCCCGCTTCGTGTACGCGGCAGCATGGTCCATTGCGTTCATGGCA
>JAVEVM010000618.1:0-3537 GCA_034005055.1 Desulforhabdus sp.
GATTGGAAGATCATAGCCTTATCGCTCTCTCAGCAAAGTAGCCGGAGTTTGCCTGAATGCCATCCGGCTGGCCGGTAATGCAGCAAGCAGCGAGGTGGTCAGAATCAGCGGCAAGGACGCCAAAAGAGAGGGCCAGTCAACTCTGTACAGAAACGTCCAGCCAAAGGACTGCCTGTTTATCACGAAGATGAGCAGATTTGACAGAACAAGTCCACAGCCGACGCCCAGGCTCGCTCCTGCAGTCACCATGAGGACCGCCTCCCAGACAATCATAGCTCGGATCTGTCTAAAGGAGGCGCCGATTGCGAGCAAGGTATTGAGCTCTCGGGCGCGCTCCAGCACGAGCACGGTCAAGGTGGTGGTGATACCGAGTGCGGCGACAAACAGGGCGATGAGCAACAGTACTGTAGTGATGGCAAAAGTTTCATCGAATATCCTCAGGATCTCTTGACGTAAATCGGTGCCAAGGGTCACCTCCACGCCTCGATTCTGATTGGCAATTTTGAATATTTCGGCAACGATTTCTTCAGCGGAGCGATCATTCTGCGGTACCTTGTCCTTTAAGAAAACTCTCACCCCTGTCCAACCCTGATCGCCGCTTAGCTGCTGATAGTGCCTCAAAGAATAATGAAGCACTCCGCCCTGGGTGCGGTAATCACGGTAGATTCCAAGTATGGGTAAATCCAGGTCGATGCCTCCTACGCTTGCTCTGAACCGGTCGCCCGCTCCCAAGCCGGTCTGATTTGCCAACACCTCTGAGACGATGACTCCCTCTCCGGCCATGAGCCGCGGCATCACTCTGTCGGGATCGCCTTTCAAAAAAAGCAGCCGACCATGCTGCGAAAAAGTTTCAAAATCGATTGCTTCGAACAAATAGCGAATGTTGCCCAGTTGCAGAAAAATCCTCCTGTACGGCAGCAGATCAGTGCGGTCCTGCATGGCTTGAAGTCGGTTGATGAGATTTCTGGGGAGCTGATCCCGATACTGATTGGTATTAGCCATTTGGGCTTGCAGAAAGACATCGCCGCGAATGCTTTGATTAACCCAGGTTTCGACTGTGTTGCGGAAGCTGTGCACCATGATGACCAGTGCAACAAACAGGGCCATAGCGGTAATAAGAGCTCCTACAGAGATAGCGATTCGGGTTCCCGCATCACGCATATAGCGGCTGCCGAGATAAGCAGGCTGGCCCCCCACCCGCTTGAGCATAGGCGGCAAGTGGGAACCCATTATGAGCAGGCACCAAGGGGAAAGCAGGGAAAAGCCGGTAAAAAGGAAAAAAGTGGCTACGTAGCCCGATAAGGGCATGCCTGAAGTTCCGGGAAGCTTGGAGAGCGGCCAAACCATCAATATGAGGAGTAAGCCCGCCAAAGCGAGCAGCTTTGCCGATCTGGTCCGAACGACAGCTCTTTCGTGCATCAGGAAAGCCTCTTTGGGAGGAACGCTCATCGCTTCGCGCGCCGGTTGATAGGCTGCTACAACTGAGATCAAGACGGTTGTGAAAAATGACAGCACGAGCTCCCAGGAATCGAGTGTGAGCTGATCGACATTCACTCGGGCAAACAGATGGGTGATGGTGGAGCTTACGCTGATCAGCAACCTGTGAACCATGAACGAGCCCAGCGGTATGGCGATGATCCAGCCGACCAGCCCGAAAAATAGGCCCTCCGCAAGGAAAAGGAGAAAAATCATCTGCGCTGATGCCCCGATGGAGCGGAGGATGGCCAGCTCGTGGCGTCTTGATGTCGCGTTGAGAGAGATCAGGCTGTAAACTAGAAACATTCCGACAAAAAGCGAGACAAAGCTTAAGACCGAGAGGTTCAATTGATAGGCTTTAATCATCACCCTGCCGCTCTCCCTGGCTTCTGTCGGCTCGGCAAGAATGACACCGGGAGGTAGCAAAGTGCGAATGTGGTCAAGATCTTCGACCGTGGCCTTGTTATTCAGTAGAATATCGATTCGATCGACCAGCCCATGCAGAGAGGTGAATTCCTGCATTGTGGCAATATCGGTAATAGCAACATGGCCTCCATCGGCCAGAGCAAGTCCCTGGGAGTCAAGTGCTGCAAGTATCCTGAAGGTATTCGATACCCCCATGTACACAAGGGGAATGCCAGCATCGACAGGAGCCTGGAGTCTGTCCAACAACTTCCTGCTCATCAGCAGTGAATTCGGCTCCCTTATCAAATCAAGCCACACACCGGCAGCGTCTGAATCGTCCGGTTCGGTTTGCCAGGCACGCAGAGGACGATCGAGTATCGGGTCCAGTCCGATCAACAAGAAAGGCTTAAGATTGTCTTCCTTGGATTTGACATACACTGTAAGCAACGGAGATGCTGTTTGGATAGCGGGCTCTTTCAACAGCTGAGCAACTAGCGTCTCTGGTACGCGCCCTCCAGGACGGACAACAGTCCAATCGGTCCTGCCGGCGATGGCATCCACGCTTTGAGTAAATGATTCAAGAGACGCGCTGACTGCCAGCCTCACGCTGGTAAAAACAGCCGCTCCGAGGCCAATTCCCAGTAATACCGCCACAGCCCGCCAACGGTTGGTATAAAGCTGGCGAAAGCTAAACCAGATCCATAATCGGAAAAAAGAGGTCGGAGCTCTCATGATATTTCAACAACAGCTCCATCCCTGAGGCGGATCGTTGAGGTGGCGAGACGGTCCGCAAGGGCGCTGTGGGTAGCTATGATGATAGTGCGGTCTGATTGGTGGTTGAGCTCAGCAAGCAGCTCCATGACCATCCGACCGTTGCGAGTGTCAAGGTTTCCCGTCGGCTCATCCGCAAGGATAATCTGGGGATCGTTTATGAGCGACCTTGCGATCGCAGTTCGTTGCATCTCGCCGCCCGAAAGCTGCGCGGGTCGATGCTCAATGCGGGCCTTGAGATTCAGCCAATCGACAAGCTCCAGCGCCCGATCCTGTGCCTTGTTGTGCTCGCGGCCCGCAAGAAGGGCTGGAAGGCAGATGTTTTCAAGCACATTCAAAGTGGGCAGCAGATTAAAGGACTGAAAAATCACTCCAACTATATCGCGGCGGTAGTGGATTAAATCGGGCTCCGATGCCGTTTGCAGGTTGCGGTCCGCCACCGTGAGCTCTCCTCGGGTGGGTCGATCGAGACCTGCCAACAAAGCCAGCAAAGTGCTCTTGCCGGACCCGCTGTTTCCTTTCAGGACAACCAGCTCTCCCCGCTGAATTTTGAGATCGATATTGCTGATACCTACCACTTCGGCGGCGCCCATTGGATAAACGCGCGTCAATTGCTTTGCGATAACGATGGGTGAAGTGCTCTTGTAAGCCATGAAAACTCCTCGAATGGTTCCTTCGCATATATTAGATCATGCCGCAAGTTTAGCATCGGAAAAACGTTCAGAAAAAAGACTGCGTCATATTCTTCTATACCTGATCGGTTCTCATTATACACAGACAATAAGTTGAGACCTCGTGAGGGTTGACAGATCCATCGGTGAGCGAAATTGCGCATGCGGTTGCTTGAACTGATATTCAATCCAAGTTTGAGTGCCGGACGGGGGA
>JAVEVM010000619.1:0-3536 GCA_034005055.1 Desulforhabdus sp.
AAGTTTACAGATTCGCTGGATGGGGAAGCGCTGAAGGAACGATGGCGGATTCCAGCTCCCGGGATTTTTCCTTACCAGCGCCCCCCAACGGTGTCATGCAGCCATCGCGTGAGCGCGCCTGGCCAGCTCTTCCGACTCAACGTCTTCCACGTGGGTGGCAATCCACCATCTGTTTCCGGCAAAATCCTTGATGGAGGCTACCCGGTCCCCCCAAAACTGGTCGGTGGGTGCTTCCAGCGATTCACCGCCTGCATCAAGGGCCGCTCTGTATACCGCATCGACATCCGGGACATAGAGATAGAGCGATGCAGGCATGGTCGAAAACCCTTCCATCGCTTCCCCCAGCATAAGAATCGAATCGCCGATTTTTAACTCCGCATGCATAACGGAGCCGTCGGCTGTCGGTAATTTATAGAGCTCTTCGGCGCCGAAGGCAGCCGCAAGAAAGTCAATCAAGCGGGCGGCCCCCTTGACGGAGAGCAAAGGCGTTATTGTGTGAAAACCTTCCGGTATTGGTTTAACGGGCATAAGCACCTCCTCTGGCTGAGTTAACCTATCGGTTATCAAGTTAAGCAACACCTCTTGAATAGTCCACAAGCTGCTGTCGCCTCCCCGGCCATTCCAAAAGCCTTGATAATTCCCACGCAAGACTCTCGTACTTAACATTTTCTCTAAGAGGAAGCGAAGAGAGATTCCCGCAGCAAGCCTGAATCTCGAATAGGGTCTTACTGTACATGCAGCAAGGGGGAACGGCGGAGCGATGGATGAGCATATCGAAAATATGCGCGAGATGGTGGAATCCGTCTACCGCTTGGAATCGCGCCGTGTTTTTGCCATGTTGATCCGTTTGCTGGGGGATTTCGATCTTGCCGAGGAAGCATTGCACGACAGTGCGTCATGGCAGATTGTTCCCACTGTAGTGAATAAGATGATGCAAGACAAGGACCCGAAGAAGAGCGAAAATGTCATGGCGGCATTGCTTCAAATGAAGAAAATCGACATCAAGGTTTTGGAGCAGGCGTATGCAAAAGAATAGCTCGAGCCATGCGCCTACAATGGAAAATTCTTCGAGTCGCTCACCAGGACCGGCGTGGCACCAGGAAGTAGCCGTCGCTGTTATCCCTGATGGCAGGGTCTGTTTCACTTTCCACAGCGATTCTGTAATGAGAGCCGGGGGAAAGCCAGGCCGGGACTTTCCAGGTGTATGATCCGATCCCATTGACTCCGATCGGAATAGACCTGGCGACGTTATAAACCCTCCAGGTGTCGTTGGTGAGATAGATCCTCGCCGTTTGACCGGGATCGCCGGTGTAGCTCCAGCTGATGACGCGTTGCGCTCCATGACGCCACAGCTCCCCACCATTGGGAGCAGTAACGGTGATGGACGGGGGAGCAGGGGGTATTGCTCCTCCGCCATCCCAGCCCGCTATTCTTGCGAGCAGCCACCAAAACGCCTTTCCTTTGTTTTGGCAACTTTCGTAAGTCGTGTGGCCTGCCTCGTCGCCGCGGTACCGCGGGTGTTCCATCGGAATGCCGTTTTCCGCATACAGCTCGCCATTATACCAGCTATCCAGATCTGCGAAATCGAACAGAATCTTATTATTAGCGCGGCAATAATTCCTGATCTGATTGTTGCGCTCATGGCGGTTTGGCTCGCAGCTCTGCGCATTGCCGGTCATGTAAATGAATCGGATGTGAGGATACTCTTTCTCCAACTGGCTCATGGCATCCAGGTAGGCTTGCACCTCACTCGCGGAGTAGTAGTCCAGCTGTGAGCACCAGGCCCAGCCCGAGACGTTGACATCCATGGTGTTCAGCACGGACCTGGTAATGTCGAGTGCGTAGCCTCCTTCCCAATACAGGTCCGGCGTCACGTAGGTTTCGCAGTAATCGATGTATTGTCCGTCCATCAGGGACAAATATGTTGAAGCTTGCGGCATGCTGCAGCAATCGGGGTAGTAGGCGTATTTGGAGTTGGCGGAGAGCAGCTCCAACCCTATCGTGATCTGTTCGCCATGGGAGGTATGGGCGTAATGGACCATTAACGCGGATTTGACATAGTCAATCCAAGGATCCGGTATCTGGCTGATGTCCGTGCAGGCATGATCGACGACAATCCCCTGACTGAAGGCGGGGATGATGTTTGCCCAAAAGAACATCCCGAACAGCAAGGGAAGATACAATAAACGCCTCGAAAGCTTCATGTCTCCCTCCTTTTCATGCAAACAGGTTTGCTTTTTTTTGCACCGGAGGGGCTGCCGACAATGCTTCTCTTGCCATTTGGAAACAAGCGCTGCCAAAATTCGCTGACTATGGCGCTAGCATCTGTCGACCAGACTCCCGGCGATCCACTGTGCCATGTGCTTGCATGCTTGTCATTCAGTTACCTCGTCGACACTACATATGGGCTTCGCAGCTGGACGGCGTGTCAAAGCCGTTTCGCTTGCAAACAGCTTCCCGCACCGTTTCGCAAATGTCGTACGCCACCATTTCGCGAATCAGCTCGGCAAAGGTCGTCTCAGGGGCCCAACCGAGCTTGTTGCGCGCCTTGGTCGGATCCCCGAGAAGGGTCTCCACTTCGGTCGGGCGAAAATAGTTGGGATCCACACTGACGATCGGCTGTCCGGTCTCAAGGGCAGAGGGCTTGCAATGATGGGCATACTGCTCCAGGATGGGAGACGGTCTCAGTTGCGCAATGATTCCTTGCTCGGAGATCCCCTCACCTTTCCATTCAAGCTCGATTCCAAGCTCGGCAAAGGCCAGGTTGCAAAATTCGCGCACCGAATGCTGCTCTCCAGTTGCAATAACATAATCGTCAGGCTTGTCCTGCTGTAGGATAAGCCACTGAGCGCGCACGTAATCCCGCGCGTGGCCCCAATCACGTTTGGCATCCAAGTTTCCGAGATAGAGGTGCTGCTGCAGTCCCAGAGCAATGTGGGTAGCGGCTCGAGTGATCTTTCTGGTCACGAAGGTTTCCCCACGAACCGGAGATTCGTGGTTGAACAAAATACCGTTGCAGGCGAACAGGTTGTAGGCTTCACGATAGTTTACAGTGATCCAATAAGCGTAGATTTTCGCGACCGCATAGGGAGAGCGTGGATAGAAAGGGGTAGCTTCGCTTTGCGGCATCTCTCGGACTTTACCGTAAAGCTCCGAGGTGGAAGCTTGATAAAAGCGGGCTTTTTCATGCAAACCGAGGATGCGCATCGCTTCCAGCAGACGCAGGGTTCCAAGTCCATCAGCATTGGCTGTGTATTCGGGCGTTTCAAAGGATACTTTTACGTGGCTTTGAGCCGCCAGATTATAAATCTCGTCAGGCTGAACTTCTTGGATGATGCGGATGAGGTTGGTCGAATCGGTGAGGTCTCCATAGTGAATGAACAGATGTCGATCGGTCTTATGCGGCTCCTCGTAAAGATGAACTATTCTTTGGGTATTGAACAGTGAAGCCCTTCGTTTGATGCCGTGCACCACGTAGCCTTTTTGCAGCAGGAGCTCGGTCAAGTAAGCTCCATCCTGGCCCGTTATGCCGGTTA
>JAVEVM010000620.1:0-3526 GCA_034005055.1 Desulforhabdus sp.
AGGATTATTAGAATCCGGTGTTGCTGGTCTGCTCAGAAGCCATGTACGCCGGTATCGAGGTGCTGAAACCGCATCTCAAAGGAGACGGCATCGACACTGCGGAAAAGGCGTTGATTGGGGTCGTGGAAGGAGACACCCATGATATCGGCAAAAACCTGGTGAAGCTCATGCTGGAGTCTTCCGGGTTTCAGGTGCACGACCTGGGCCGTGACGTTCCCTTGCAGGAATTCCCAAACGGTGCGGAACAAGTCGGGGCTAAACTGATTTGCATATCCACCCTTATGACCACCGGCATGGACGGTATGGAGGAAATGATCCGTATGCTCGAAGCCGAGGGCGCGCGAGAGCGCTATCGTATCATGGTGGGAGGCGGCCCAATTTCCCAGGCATTCGCCGACCGCATCGGCGCCGACGGCTATGCGCCCGACGCCGTAAGTGCCGTCAAAAAAGCCCGACAGCTCTTGTCGGATTTGAAACGGCTCCGCTGAATCTGGATTTTATAAGCATCGAACATCGAATCTGATTGCATCCACATCCTCCTCACCGGCCCTGGTCGTGGTTGCTTGCAGAATGTGCGGGGACGTTCTGAACATGTAAACTTCATACCGAGACCGAAATTGATCACCGGAATGTGCCAACGAGGTTGAGACGTACCGAAAACGCTGAGTACATCCCCTTTGCTCCCCCGAATCCGACTGTGGTTGATCATCCAACCATCTCCCTTTGAAGCACCCTTTGCCGCCGCAGAGCTCCCTCGTTTTCCAGGCAATAGCGTGAGAGATTCTCAATGGCGTCGGTCAGCTTCTCTTCATCGGAGCATTTCAACAGGATGCCGGTTTTGAGAGCATCAAACAAAACTTCCGGTTGCACCAGGCGGGAATCAAAAGGAATCAGATCGATCCGGTCCCTCAAAACCCGAAGACGACCTGCGAGGTCAAGATCGAGATCGTAGAGCAGCAAGAGGTTCGCGTCGGTGTCGCTTTCGTTCATCAGCACCAGGATATCAATATCGTTCACCGCCGGTCCGCCTTCGGCTGCGGAACCGAACAGGTAGGCGGCGAGAATTTCATCTCTTTCTCGGAGAAACGCATTGATCTGCTCGATTAGCTCACGTCTGAATTCGGAAGACATCAAGCCAAGCTTCATGATTCCCTTAACACCGCGAGTGCAGTCGACATATTGTTTGCAGGCCTAAACCGACACCTACCTTAATGAAGCATTACGTTTTAGCCGTTTGCCATCGGCTGTTTCCTTTCCACGAAGTTTTCATGCTCGCAGGAGCTCCGGTACGCGGCGCAGACTCAAAAAGGATTCCTAAGTGAAGCTTTATTGATTTTCTCTGCAGATGCGACCGATTTGTATTAATAATTCCTATTTGACATATCGAAATGCCTCGGTTATTCGTAATGCCGACCAATCGAATATGACCATAAGGAGTTTCAGATGTATCGATCTTTCGGCTTTACCTGAGGCAGCATTGCCAATTCTACCCGTGTTAGGTAGGCACCGGGCAGGCCGAAAGCTTCTTATTTTCCAGAAATCTTCTTCTTAAATCCCCTTTCAGTCCAGCCCACATGCCTTGATGGTGCATTCACCGCAGAGCACGCGGAGATCGCAAAGAGGAAACAGCTGAGGATCTTTATTCTTAACGATCTACCGGCTCGCAGCCGCCAATCCCGGACATTCTAGAGAGCGACAATGACGACCCGGAGTGGCGCAATGGACGATTTCTATCCGACATCGTGTATCGGAAAGTTGCGACGGTCGACCAGTGCTTGATCGGTTTGAATGCGGTTGTGAAAAGCTTTTGGGGGAGATAGATGATGCAAGATCCATTTGAACCGATCATTGTCTGCTACTGCTGCCAGTGGTGCTCTTATGCCGCGGCGGATCTGGCCGGCTCCATGCGGCTTCAGTACCCGACCAACGTGCGCATCGTCAAGGTGCCCTGTACGGGGCGAGTTGATGTTATTTACCTGCTTTCAGCCTTGGAGAAAGGAGCGGACGGAGTTTTCGTGTCGGGCTGTTTGCTGGGCGACTGCCATTATCAGACGGGCAACTATAGAGCAACAAAGCGCGTGGCCTACGTGAAGGAGTTGTTGAGCAAAATAGGCATCAATCCGGATCGGGTGGAGATGTATTACAACTCTTCAGCCATGGGGCCTCAATTTGCTCAATGCTGCCGCGATTTCACCGAGCGCATCCGCAAGCTTGGTCCGGGACTGAGGAGCAAAAAGAAGTCAGGTGAGAGCGAACAGATTGTGGCAAGTGCGGTTTCCGGATGAAGAACCGTGCAGACATTTGCGCAGATCCGTTGAGCAGGGTTTAGAACTTGCCAAGGGTTTGTTTGATCCAGCTTCAGAATGCGCGTGACCGGTGAAGAGTCCGAAAAACAAAGGCAGGGAGGGTCTCCATATGGGCGAGGTGGTATGCTTTGCTTCCCACAAGAACAAAAAAGCGGCCGACAAAAGCTTCAACGAATGGAAGCGACTGTTTGCCTCAATTACCTGCTTTGACGAACAGACCAGATGGGCGGATCTGCCCGATGAAATCATTCTCTTCTTTGGTGAAGAGACTCCGGCAAGCAGGAACAGCTTTTACGATTTAATCATGAACGCAAATCGTTTGGGAAGCGGCGACGACTTTGAGTCGCAGCCATTTGAAAGGCTTTCCACACTGCTTAATGTCTACTTCTTCATAACGGATCAGGCGCGCTTTGAATGCATGCGGCGTCTGGGGTGGTTGGAGACCATTCCCAAAGCCGACAAGCCTCTTATCGAAGTGGTGATGGATCCAGCCTCCTATGACTATGCTTCACTGCTGGAAACCCCGGCGCCGACTCCGCTGCATCCTTGCTATGAGCAGGATGCGCAAATGAAAGGGCTTGATCGTGCGGCTCTGGTCAGAAGATATGCTCCTCAAGCTATCGAACAGCTCAAGGTCAAAGTGGGTAAGGAAACTCTATCGGAACTTTAGAGGAAGCAATGAACAGTATCAGGTTCTGGATCGACAACAAAGAAATAGAAGCGAGTCCGGATCAGACCATTCTTGAAGCGGCGGAGCAATCCGGAATCGTCATTCCACACCTCTGTTACCATCCGGTCGTCAAAGCAAGCGGTTCGTGCCGCCTTTGCGCCGTCCAAATCGAGGGCTATCGCGGACTCCCCGCAGCCTGTTCAACGCCGGTGGCGGAAGGCATGCGGGTGCAGACTTCAACTTCAAAAGTCGAGGAGTTTCGACGTGAAATGCTGCGCATCATTTTGCAGGAGCATCCGCGTGAATGCTTGGGGTGCCCTCGAGATGGCACCTGTGAGCTGCAGCAACTGGTTGCAGCCATCGGCATCGATTTTCCGTACTCGGCTCCCGGCGGCGACCGGCCCCCTCTAAAGTTCGGCGGAGCTTATTTTGAACGAGACTACGCATTGTGTGTTCGCTGCGGCCGCTGTGTGCGCGTGTGCCACGAAGTGCGCGGGGCCAAGGCGATTGTCTTTCGAGAAATCGAAGGCAGGCAGGAAGTCAGCACCCC